>JABGXW010000153.1 GCA_018675575.1 Bacteriovoracaceae bacterium
CTGAACCTGATCCACTTCCTGAACCTGATCCACTTCCTGAACCTGATCCACTTCCTGAACCTGATCCACTTCCTGAACCTGATCCACTTCCATCTGGATCTGGATCTGGATCTGGATCTATTGGAATACATGCTAAATATTCATTCGTTTGAGAATAAAGCCCCTGACATTCATTACTATTAAAGCATGAATTTTCGTCATCATTAAACTCAGTACAATTATCAATATCTGTAATAAGATTAATTCCGCTATTAGACGCATCGTCTTTTTCAAATCTTACCTTTCCGCATGATCCTAAAGCTAGAAGGACTGTAAAAATAAGAAATAATGCCGGTCTTCCATTTGTTTTAGTCATAACTCTCTCCGTGATTAGTCTGAATTACCCCATTAAAAGCAATTCTTATGCCAGAGAGATGGCGCGAAGTGCCTGATATCACGTGGTGAGCTTGTCTAGATTTTATACAGTTATCAATATTAAAAGGACTTACGAGTTAGTTTTTTGGCCAAAGCAAAGACTTCAAGGAGATTACTACCAACACCTACTGTGATATGTTTAACAATATTATTCTTATTAAGGACAATAAAGGTAGGAAGTGCAGGTACAAAGTAACTGGCAGTTATATCTTCAGATTTATCATTTATAAAAATCACCGACCCCGATAAAATATTTTTCTTCTTGGCCATCTTTAAATACTTTTTCACTTTTACAACTTCTTCACTTGAGATTGAAAGAACTGAGATATTTTTCTGATTGGCCTTCGCAAACTCATTCATGAAAGGATGGGCTTGCATGCAAGCTGCACACCATGTGGCCCAAAACTCGATAATTTTGACTTTCTTATCTTTAGCTAAGTTATAGTCTTTTTTATCATTTCCAGCTAAGGCCTTCCCGATGATGGCCGGAGCACTTTTATTTAATAAATTCTTTTTTGCTAATTCAGTAAGGCCTGGCATGGCCTCTAGTTCTAAAGTTGTTTCTGACTTTTTCTTTTTAGAGTTTAGATATTGAATTTTAACTTCAAATCCTACACCTTTAGCCCTTACCACTTTTATCAGCTCAGCAGGTGTTGTTACTTTCTTGCCATCAATTGATAGAACAATATCTCCCTTTTTGAATCCTGCACGCGCACCAGGAGTCCCATCAATTGCAGATTTTATTAAAACACCTCTTTCATGGTCTCCAATATTGATCCCTATCCAGGGTCGGACAGATTCTTGAGCATAAAGCATAGAATTTAGAAAAATAAATAATATTATGAAGTATTTCAAGAACTCTTCTATTGTTTATTCTGTCGTCTTTCTTTTCTTGCTTGTCTATTTTTCTTTCCTTCTTGCCGCAGCGCTTTTAACGGTTCACGACAAGCTTTAAATGCTTCTCTAGTTGCTGCAGAGGAAATACAGGACTTTGCAGTTTGTAATGCAGCTATTTTTTTATCCATATGTTCTAGAATTTTAGATTTCACTTTTGCGATTCTCTCAGCTTTTGCAGCATCATCTTGTGCAAAAACTTGAAAATTACAAAGTACTAAAATTGATAGGATTATTAGTTTCATCAGTTACTCCTTAGTAAATTATTAGAGCTATAGAATACTCTATAATTAAGAATATTTTTATTGAAATAGAATTGCCTAGTTTAATGATATTAGCGTACTCATTCACTATTATTCCCATTTAAAGTTGAGTTTAACTTGCAGTGCATGATTGCTAGTATTATTACCAGTAGCACTTGATAGCGTCGATTTATTTGTTTGCTTGGGTAAGCAAATTGGAATCCAAATCCTCTCTTTCTAGCTAGACCACAAATTAGATAGATAACATACCATTAATATAATTTATCTAAAGCATTCTTTACGCTATAAACTCTAGGAATTCAGAACGAAGCAACGGGGACATTATGAAAAACACAATCTTAACTTTAATCGTATTAGTAAACACATCGTTAGCATTTGGTGCTGGCAACAAACTCAACTGTAGTAATATTGTCAACTTAAATACTCATAAAGGACAAACCTATTTATCTTTTATGAGAGCAATTGTGAAACCAAAAATGAATCATTATGCAACCAATGGATATGTTCTTCGTGCAGCATCAGATGTTGAAAAAGTACTCGAAAATGTTTCAAGTAAAGTTAAAAGAGCTGCAATCAGATCAGCAGGAAATATTGATAATTTATTAAACCTTGCAAATGAGCTTGAAGGTCAAACAACTAATCTATATGAATTGCCAAAAATAATTGCTTCTGTTTCTAAGAGCTTTAATCGCTATAAGCTTTCAACATTTTTAGGTTTAGCTTCTTGTGGTGGGGTCATTATAGAATACGCTCCAGGACATGTGGCGTACAATATTCATTATGGAACTGGAGAGAATGATAAAGACGACAGAACAGGAAGATCTTTTGGAGAAGGTACTTCCCGAGACGCTGACGATGCTTCTGACAAGAATTATTTAAAAGATTTAGAGGAATTCGTTATAGAGCATAAATCTTCTACCAAAGCTTTTTATACAACATTACTAAAGTCTTTATCCAATTCAGATTCTTCTGATATGCCGCTCATCTCAGAACATGGACAAACTCTTCTTACTGACTTCTTAGCTGTTTACACTGCAGAACAAGCAAGAAATTTAATGGATGGAAGAATTTCTGTTCATTGGGATGGCGCTCTCCTAGAAGTTACTTTACTTGGAGCCTTTCATGCTGGACAGGAAGATATAAAACTATTTTACAAAGATCCATACTCTGGAGAGACATCATTTACTAACACTGTTTATAATCAAGACATAGGTTGTTCAGTTAAAGAAAGAAAAGTACGTGGAGTTAAACTTTATGACTACTGGCAATTTTCCTCCAGTACTAATATGAATCACTGTAGAAGATCAGGAATCAATATAACTAAAAGATCTTTTAGAAAATTGGGGCTTTTAATTTCTGATTATCAGAGAAAGCATAACCCCGAAATTATAGCAAACGTGGAAAGACATTTTACTTCAAGAAACACAGGGAAGAATGTTTTCTATCAACTTTCAAAATTCTTCATCAATTCTAAAACTCCTGTCAATCTTGGGGATAAACGAGCTTCAGAGTTATCGTTAGATTTCACGACCTTTTTACTTCAAGTAAGAAAAGATGCTGCCAAAATAACAGCGGAAATTGAAAAACTTTAAATCAATTAGATACTATAGACCTCGTAATGTACTGAAATTACGATTAGGTTAAAAATATATCCAAGTATCGAGCAAAGACTTGCTGACTCAACACATATGCAACCATTCTGTTATACTTTCTTTATTTTTTTCTTTGTTATTTAATAAACGACGCGGGGTCTTCAATTCCAATTAATTGAAGTGTTTCAAATGTCTCACCCTCCCCGTATTTTTCTTTTTTGTTATTATACCTTTCTCTTCGTCTCTTATTAATTCGAGAGGCCCTCTTCCCTCGTCTTTTTTCAATTCGATTATGGTTATTCGAAAGTCTTGTATTAATCCATCTTCTTAAACGGCTGTTTGATGGAAAATTCTCACAATTTCTAATTCTTGATCTTTTTTTACGTTTTTTTCTCCATTGACGAAGTTTATGCTCTCTTGGATCTTTGGTTTTGATTTCGAACTTCTTCAAAACGCCAGCTTTAAATGAGCATGAATAGTCAGCATAGTTTGCATCTGCAGCAAGTAGTGCCTTCAGTTTAGGTGACGCAAATTGTTCAAGTATATCAGTATCAGATTCGGGACCTTTAAATCCGCCGTCAAATTCTACTTTCTTGAACTTGTGAAAGAGGTCTTTATATTTGTCTTGCTTTTTATTGCTATCAGCATAAAAGTCTCTGAGAGTTTGTACATCGTTAGATAATATTCCTTCAACTTTTTCAATTTTACTATTAGTAGCATCGATATCATTTTTTAGTGTTGGAATTTGATTGTTTAGAAGAGTGATCTTTTGAACATTTGTTTGATATTTAAGTATCAGATGAGATAGCTCTTTAAATTTTTCTTTTGCAGTATTAAACTTTTTAGAATTACTGCTTCTATCAATATCTTTAAGTTCTTTTTTTAACTTATCAATAGTTTTTTTAGTCATAACCAGTGTTGATTCTAATTTTTTTCTCTGTTCAGTTTTATTGGTTATTTCTTGATTTAAAGATTTTTTCTTTTCTTTTAACTCTTGATCTTGAAGTGTATAGTACTCAACTAACTTGTTAACCTCTTGTTGCTGACTTGGAACATTGACTTGTTTTTTCTCTCCACCAATTTTGGCAATTCTTGTCGAAGCATTAGGCTTTGCATAGGGGCTAGGTCCAAAGTCTCCATTATTTCTCTTACTGTCATATTCAGGAGTTTCTACCTTTATATGTTGTTTAAATATCTCTTTTGAATATAACCATTTTGGGCGATTCTGAGCAGTATTTTTGTAATGCTGATCCAACTTTGTCCAAAGATAGTTTTGAACAAAATGTCCTCTTTTCTGTGCAAGCTGAGCTGTGTTGTCATCATATAGGTTTCTTGTGGAATTAATTGTAAAGTTTGGAACAAGACCCTCTTGCGCAGCTTCAATCAATTGACTTACCCTTTGATTAAGGTTGTCTATAGGATCTGCGCCACCTTTACTTATTATTTTTTCTCGAGAAGATTTTACTTGATCTTGAGTTTTTGAGCAGTATTTCAACCTTTGTTCCTTATAGTCCGCAGCATTTGGATCTAGACCCATGACTTTAGCTGCGTCCGATTCTGAAAATGATTTTGATATAAGAAAGGCACAATCATTAGGGTAGTTGGCCAAAAAGCTGATTGGCTTCATAACTCTTGGAACTTGTATTTTTGGTTTTAGGAGTTCGGGAACTTCTAGTTTGAGCCTACACTTTGCTCTTGTTGAAATATCAACTATTTCTGCTCCCCCCATGTAACCTTCGAAGCTATAACCATATTGCGGATGCAGCAGATTATTATTATCGCGCTGAGAATTCTTTGCCTCGTTGCGTTGTTGCTTTTCAAATATTTTCTTATACCTTTTATTTTCAAGGAGGGAGTTTAGAATTTCTTGTTCAAGTTTTTCTCTGTCTTCTCCATTTGTTATGTCGATTTCATATTGTCCAAGTTGAATTGTTTTGGTTTTGAAGTCTTTTGATTTAGAGTTTCTTTTAAAGCTTTTTAACCTAAGTTTGAGGGCAGCTATAAATCTCTTGTTTTTTAAAGCTGCTTGTATGCTTCTTTTTTTTGCCTTCTTGAATTCAGCACGACACTTTTTTTGCATCTCTTTTGCTTTTTTTCTATCAGCAACTTTGTCCTTTTTAAATCTATCTCCACTGTCACTACAGAAATCAATATGGTTTTCAACATTGTCACCAAAGATGTCTGACACTTCTCCGCCGAGATATTCTTCTTCACCAATAGAGGTATCTTTGCAAGATGCCTGAGTGTTAAGCTCATATTGTTCTTCTGCATCGTCATGGTACTGCGCCACCATACAAATGCTACACCCTTCAGGAGTACATGACATGTCGTCAGTATCTATTTGGTCTGCATCATCAACACCATAAGCAGAAAGGTCAGGAGCTCCTTCATTATTAAAGCTAAGCTCCTTTGCTAAAGTAAAATTTGTATTTATTAAAACTAATGAAATAAGTATTAGTGTTTTCTTAAAATACATACAAAAGTACCCTGCTTAAACGTTACATGATTATATTTTCATTGTATTATCGGTTAAATACAGAAAAAACTGAAACTTCTTTGTATTTACACGGTTTAAATAAGATTACAAAGGAATTAGTGACAAATTTCTGGGGCATAAAAGCTAATTGTTAGGGAGATTTCTTGGTAAGGTACAGCTTACTCAGCACAATGTTATTTAAGTTATTTTAACGAATAAATAAGATCTCTCTAATAAAATTATACCTTGTTTTTAAGTGACATATCTCAACCAGGAGACTTGATGTGTCGAAAGAGCGCATCCTTCATCGCTTTATTAGCAATGTTCTCAAACCAATAAAAATCAATATCTTTATGAGATTCACAAATGAACCAAGGTTCTCGGGAGTCAGGCTCAAGCATAACCCCATTGTCTATTAACGCCCACGCAAATTTTTCGTAAAGAGCATTGTCTGCCATTTTCCAATCCCTGTAATTCGTAGGTATTTCTTTCGTGAAATGAATTCCAAACATTGAAGGAGGTCCTGCAAACTTATGCTCGATTCCAGCTTTTGTAAAAACCCTTCCTAATATCTCCATAATTTTTTCGCCAATATTATTCACTGTCTTAAGGGCATCGGTTTTGGCCAAGATGTCTAAAGTTGCGTTAGCTGCGGCGAGACCAATAAGATTGGCCGTATAAGTACCTCCATGAATAACTCCATTTTCATGTGAACCTATGACATCCATAACTTCTTTTCTTCCACCAAAAGCTGCAATAGGGTAACCATTCCCCATGGCCTTTGCATAAGTCGTGAGGTCAGCATGAATTCCATAAAGTTCTTGAGCTCCTCCTTTAGCTACTCGAAACCCTGTTTTAACCTCATCCATAATGAGTAGACTTCCATTTCTTTCACATGTTTGTTTTAAAGTCCGAAGCCATTCTTGCGTAGAAGCAATAGCGCCACAATTCCCAATGATAGGTTCTAAAAGAACACAGGCTATTTGCTCTCCCTTTTCATTAAAAAGTTCTTTTAATTCTTCAAAGTTATTTAGCGGGAGAAGATCGACAAGATCACGTGCTTTATTTGGAATGCCTCCACCAAATGGTATCACTTTAGGTCTTTTTGATTCACTTGAATCCCAATCCTCCACAGAAGATTTCCACATTAACTCATCGTATAAACCGTGAAAACCTCCTTCAAAGATCACGATACGATCTCTTTTAGTAAACCTTCTTGCAGTTCTTACTGCTCCCATAACAGCTTCAGTTCCAGAATTTGCAAATCTTATTTTTTCAATATTGGGACAAAGAACTTTTATCTTTTTAACCACTTCTGCATCTAAAGCAGTTCCAAACCCAGACAATGTTCCTCCACGCTGAATTTGTTTAATAACTTTTTGGTCTACCCTTTCATCTGCGTAACCTAGTATGATAGGTCCATAACCTAATCGAAAGTCGACATAAGTATTATCATCACTATCAGTGATAGAGCTCCCCTTAGAATGCTTTATAAAAATAGTTTTATCATCTCCCCAATAACGATAATTTTCAGCAACACCTTGAGGCATATGTTCATGAGCTTCTCTCATCAGCTCTTCTTGAGAGGCCGTTTTGTAAATTTTATTTACTTCATAAGAATCTGAAGGCCTTAGTAATTTATCCATATTTTCTTCAATCATTTTTACCACTGAAAGCTCTGGAGCGTCATCACCATATTTGTCTCTTGCCTTCTCAAAAATCTCTTGCGCTAACTTTCCCATTGGCAAATCGACACCTTGAGAATCCGCTATATTATTAATCAGCCCTAAGTCTTTGCAACATAAAGCTAATGAAAAGCTCGGGTCATAATGCCCGGCGAAGATTGATGGAATATCATGTTCCACTACCCAGGAGTTACCTGCGCTTGACTTTAATGCTGCAACAATAATTTCTAGGGGAATCTCTGCTTGTCTACCAATCATGAGTCCCTCTCCAATTGCAGCCGCATTGATAAACCATAAGAGATTAGTAATCAGTTTTGTGATATTTCCATTGCCATGTTTCCCAACAAAGAGGATGTCAGAACCAAGAACATTAAAAAGAGGAAGATTCTTTTCATAACAGTCCCTTTCCCCAGCTACAAAGAAGGAAAGCTCCCCTCGAAGGGCGCCATCAACAGCTTTAGTTATCGGAGCTTCGAGATAATGTACTTTTTTTATTATTGCGACGTCTTGAATTTTTTTTGCCAGTTGAGTTGAACTTGTTGATGTATCTATTAATATTAACCCAGGCCTTGCAAACTTGAGAATTCCCTGTTCTCCAAACATAACCTCAGAAACCTGAGGTGGTCCTGGAAGCGAAGTAATAACGACATCTGCATTTTTAACTCCAGAGGAAAGATCATACAGCCAATCGGCACCGAGACCAATTAGTTTTTTTGCCTTGTTTTTATCCAAGTCATAAATAGAGAGGCGATATCCAGCTTTAATTAAATTAGCTGCCATTGGACTTCCCATATTGCCGATACCAACGAAGCAGATTTGGGGGAGATGCATTTTGTTCATGTTTTTACCTTTTTTGGTAGACGAAGAATTTTCGAGTTGAATTAAGTCCAACGACTTCACATCCTAATTCGGAGAAGAGTTTATGAGTATCAAGACCTTGAATTGTTAGATAGCGATACATTTGTTCGGCCACGAGACCTTTATCATTTGTAAAACGGTATCGTTTTGTAAATCCATTATCTTCTTTAAAAATTTCTTGGGAATACGTTAGCTCCTCAGTTAGTTTTTTAGAATAATTCGTATGCACATTTTGCAAAGCGAGGGCCAACAATCCACCAATCTCTAAGTGACATATAACTTTTGAGAAACTTTCTTTACAAGTTTGATAATCATCAATATGACTACAGAATTCGAGGTCTTTCCCGTCGTCGATAAAATACCAGCAACCACCTACAGAGAAAGCTCCTTGAAATTGATCATCAATTGACAGTTTAGTTATATCTTGAAGTTCATAATGAATTTTATTTCCAAGTCTTTCCTTGGCTTGATTTATCATTGCTTCGGTATTATCTACGCCAGTTAATTTATATTCAACGTTTTGTTTAAGTAAATGCTCTGCAACTAGACCAGTTCCAACTCCTAATTCAAGAATTTTCGTTTTATCACCCAAGACTTCGCTGAGGTCTTTTGTAATTTCATTATAATCATAATATCCCTGAGTCATCAGAGTATCGTAATACTTTGCAATTCCTTCATATGTATTAAGATCTTTTTGTTCTTTATCTGCAGGTGAATTCAAGCAAAGCTCCTGGCTTGGTTCTTTATAATCAAAGCTATTGAGTAGGATATTATCGTAGAGTTAGGTTTGTATTTCAATTAAAACCTAATAAATGTTCTTTATCATGTAAAATTGTGTACAAATGGCCCACAATAGGGACATTTACAACCTAGTGAGTTATAAGGTTCAAATGAGATTATTCTTTTTCTTAAATCTATTATTTTCCTATACGACACTTGGTTTTACTCAAACTGAATGTCAGCAATTTGCTAATGATTGTGAATACTATTCCTGTGTTGAAGAGATCAAGCATTGTGGTAAACATGGTTATTTAATAGGATTCGGATATAAATACTGTCGTAAATTTTCTAATAAAGAACAAAATCTTTCCGGAGAGGGGCAGTCATGGATCGTCTCAGTTCGTGCTTGTTTAATTGAAAGATTAGACAATGTAGAACCTGATTTAAGCTGCAAGCAATATAGACAAGAAGCAATTGAACAACATGTGCCATGTTACACAAAGTCTGGCTATTGTGATTTATCAAAAAAAGATAAAAAAACGATTATCAAAATGATACGAGGCTCCCTTTGGAAGCCAAGTCTCTTTATCGCAGGGGTTGCAGTTTTAAAACATTGTAAGGATCAACGACAATGAAGATATGGGTGGATGCAGATGCCTGTCCTAAAATAATTAAAGAAGTCATCTTCAAAGTTGCCTGCCGACTTAAAATCGAAGTGACTTTAGTCGCTAATAATTACCTTTCTGTTCCCGATGCTCCCAACATTACTTTTGTGCAAGTCGACCAAGGGGCTGATGTTGCAGATTTTTATATTGTAGAACATTTAAATGAAGCTGACCTTGTAATCACTGCAGATATCCCCTTAGCTTCCTTAGTTGTGGAAAAGAAATGTACAGCCATTAATCCTAGAGGTGAAATCTATACTGAGGAAAATATCAGTGAACGACTCTCCATGCGAGATTTTATGCATGGATTGCGAGATAATGGAATTGAAACAGGAGGACCTCAGACCCTAAGTCCCAAAGATAAAGAGATCTTTACAAATTCCTTAGACCGCTTACTCACTAAAATGCTGAAGCTTCTCTAAACATTATACTAATCAAAACTTTGCTTATGATTTTACCATGTTTGCGAACACTTCAGTCTGCACTGCTTATACTGCTCAATGATTAATAATATTTAGAAAGTCTTCGCCGAATGCTTCGGCCTTTTTCTTACCAATTCCGTTAACTAAGAGAAGATCTTCCTGAGTTTTAGGTTTCACAGCTGCAAGGTTAATAAGAGTAGCGTTTGTTGCTATCATGTAAGAGGCTACTGAAAGTTCTTTCGCCATGGCAAGACGATATTTTTTAAGTTCGGCCAATAAGGTTTCATCATAATCGACTTCTTTGGAATTCTTAGATCCATGACTTTTAACTCTTTTATGACCCTCCTGTATAATCTCTCTTCTTACAAAAACTTTCTCACCATTCTTTAAAACTTGAGCAGCCAATTCTGTTAAGGTCAATGTTTTATATTCTGGCTCAATTTTAAGATAGCCAATAGAAAGAAGCTTTTCATTAATAGAGAGCCAGTCTGATTTTGATAAATCCTGTCCAATGCCGTAAACAGATAATTTATTATGTCCAAATGCTGTGATTCTTTTTGATTTCGTAGCCCGTAAGACATCGATGACATAAGATGCTCCAAAACGATTATTTAAGCGATAAACACAGCTAAGAAACTTTTGTGCCTCTACCGTCACTTCATGTCTTTGGTATTCATCAAGACAGGAGTCACAATGACCACATTCTTCATCTTGAATTTCACCGAAGTATTTTAAAATAATATTTGTTTTACATTTTTCTGATTCACAGAATTTATACATAAAAGATATTTTATCATTCGCATTTTTTTTATGAGCTTTATTCATTTGAGATTGATCAATAAATCTTTTGTAAGTCATCAGATCATCGAGACCATAAAAGACATAAGAAAAAGACTTATCTCCATCTCTACCTGCCCGTCCAGATTCTTGATAAAAGTTTTCAATGTTTTTAGACATTCCATTATGACAGACAAACCTCACATTTGGTTTATCAATCCCCATTCCAAAGGCAATCGTAGCGACAACAATAACATTATCCTCCTGCTCGAACCGCTTGAGGTTAAATGAACGTTCTTCATTTTTCATTTGTCCATGGTACTTGATAACATTAAGACCTTCGCTTTGAAGTTTACTACATAAAGATTCTACTTTTTTAACGGTTGGGCAATAGATAATACCGCAATCATCTCTATGTTTCATAACGACATCTTTAACTTGTGCATAGCCATTTCTTTTGGGTGCCATTTTGTAATATATATTTTCTCTATTGAAGCTTGAGGTGTACGTTTTAAAATCTTTAAACTTTAATTGGCGTATAATATCTTCTCGTACTTGTAAATCAGCAGTTGCAGTCAGCGCAATAATTGGAGTATCTTTATACCTTTCTCTTATCGATCCTAGGTTAAGATAGTCTTTTCTAAAATCATGACCCCATTGAGAAACACAATGGGCCTCGTCGATAGCAAACAATGATATCTTAACGGAGTCTAAAAGGGTCCAGGCTGCACTTGTATTTAACCCTTCTGGAGACAGGTAAAGTAAATCAAGACTTCCTTCTTTTAGTTCTTCTATTATTTCGCGATAAGTTTCAGAGTTCAAAGAAGAGTTCAATGATTCTGCTTTGATTCCATTGAGTTTTAATGCACTCACTTGGTTTTGCATAAGGGAAATCAAAGGAGAGATCACAATGGCCACTCCCTCCATACAAAGCGCTGGAATTTGATAGCAAAGAGATTTCCCTCCTCCTGTGGGCATTAAAACCAGAGCGTCATTATTGGCGATAAGATTATTGACGATGTCTTCTTGATCTCCACGAAAAGTATCAAAGCCGAATTTCTCTTTTAATATTTGATGAATCAAAATGTCTCCTTAGGAATACTCTATTTATAGAATAATTAAGTGAATTTGAGAACGATTATGTGCCATAAATTCCTCTGCTTCCCATATCTAAAGTATTAAAATAACTGTTCAGAAAATCGAATTTACTCTAAATTAACTCTATGCTAGATAGGTCCATGGTAAAAAAAGTAAAATCAGGACTTCACACGCGAAATCATCATAAAGAACGGTACGATTTCACACAGCTCGTAGCAGCTTCTCCAGCTCTTAGCTCATTTGTTAAAAAAAATAGATACAAAGATCTCTCTATTGATTTTTCTAATCCTGAGGCCGTACTTGAGCTCAATAAGTCTCTCTTGGCCTATTTTTATAAAGTTGAAAATTGGAAGATACCTTCTGGATATCTCTGTCCCCCTATCCCTGGAAGAGCAGACACAATTCATTACCTTGCAGATTTACTTTCTCGATCTAATGGAGGAAAAATCCCAGAAGGACGTCATTTGCGTGGACTAGATATTGGGGTCGGAGCTAATTGTATTTACCCCATCCTTGGAACACGTCTTTATGGTTGGGAGTTTTTAGGCATAGATATAGATAGAAATTCTATAAAAGCGGCAAAGGCATTGGTTAAATCAAATCCTTTATTAAGAGGAAGAATCAAACTACAGTTTCAAAAGAATCCTAGAAATATTTTTAATGAAACGCTACCTGCTAAAGAATTATTTGATTTCACAATTTGTAATCCTCCTTTTCATTCTTCTGCAAAAGATGCTGCTAAGGGAACAGAGGAAAAAGTGAAAAGCCTAGAAAAGAGTAAAGCTCCACTAGACCAAAAGAGGCTTACAGATGCTGATAAAAAGGTCACTAATTTTGGAGGAAAGAATTCTGAGTTATGGTGTCCTGGAGGGGAAGCTGCTTTTATTAAACGAATGATAAAGCAATCTGTTGGTGTTGGTAAAAATATCTTTTGGTTCACTACTTTAGTATCCAAGAAAGAAAATCTTCCTCGCATTTATGAAAAGCTCAAAGAAGTGAATGCGTTAGATGTCCAAACAATTGAAATGAGCCAAGGAAATAAAAGAAGTCGTCTTGTCGCTTGGACATTCCTTACAAAAAAACAACAACAAATGTGGTGTACAACACATTGGAAAAAAAGTCATGGGGTCAAATAGAAGAGATAGTTGGAGCCGACATTGTAAGCGTTGTCGAATTAATAAAAACCTATGTTTTGTGACTCAATAAAATATTTCTTACGATGGTTAATCAAATTCAGATAAGTCGCAAAGGCGCGAAGTTTAGTCTCAATTAAGTTAAGGTGAAATTATTTCGCCTGCATCTTCAAGACATCCAGGGATTCCATAATGATGAGTTGAGGCACAAGCTAGGATAACATCATACTTATAAGTTTTATTGGCAACCGCCTTATAACACGTTAGCATTTCGCCTTTTGATATTCTGTATTGGCATAATTCAACAGGTATTTTTTCAAAGTTATTATTTTGAATAAACTCTTCACATTCTGCGATCTCTGACGAATAGACTTCTTCACACATTTTATCTTTTACATTTTCTTCTACAGCAAAGCTAGAAGTGGAGAAAAGGGTACCAATTACGACAATGAACAATTTCATAGCTTTCTCTCTATTAAGATTCTTTTTGATTTATATAGCATATTTAGTGATTTAAGCTATTTATTTGAATTATTTACATGAGCGGGGTTGTGACATAATCACTTGGCTCCACAAATTCAATGATTGGCGTAAAGAAGTCTGCAATCATAACGCCATTTAAGTGGTCGAATTCATGTTGAATAATGATCGCTTTAAAACCTTTGGCAGGTTCTGATTTTGCCTCACCATGACGATTAAGATAATCTAAATGTACCCTTTTATATCTTTTCACACGAAATCTTTTACCGGGAATTGATAAACAACCCTCTGTTGATTTTTTAGTACCATGCTGCGACAGATATTTGACTTCTGGATTAATGACAATAGTTAAAGGAACAAAAAATCCAGACCTCATCACGAAAACTCTCTTAGAAACATTCACCTGTGGAGCTGCGAGTCCTACACCTCCAGAATCATCTAATGTTTGTATAAGATCATCTAAAAAGGTTTGAAATGTTTCAGTTTGAATCTCTTCGGGCGATACATTTTCAGCTTTCATTCTTAGGGTTGGGTGACCAATGGTAATTATTTCTAACGGTCCCTCTAGATGGTGCCTAGTCGTATGGCCAAAAGAGGAAAGGGAAAATAGAACACTGACAATGGGAATGATATTTTTCATACAATATTTTTATCAATATTATAGACACAATGACAAGCAGCGCTAACTACCTATAATAGTTAAACTGAGAGGTGAAAATGACCACTCGCAACGATATTACCATTCACTTGAATCTCAATTTCGTGTCTTCCGGAGTAATATTTACGAGTATTTATTAATTTGATGGCATGTTTCTTTGAAAGTTCTAACGGCCTATTTTCAGAAATTTTCTTCTTAGTCCATTTGAATACTTTTGGAGATCTCTTACCATTGGCCTTCATATGATGAATTATATAATCAACAACTATAGCTTGAGATGATTTTGTCATTGAGTTTAATTCAAGGGAAAATTCTAATGATTCACCCATTTTTATTTTTTTATTTTTTAATTTAAAAAAATTGGCCTTGATATCTACGTTTGGAGAGAAACCCAATAATAAAAGCGCCTCCTTGTCTCCAGATTTTTCCAATGTACGAAGTGCGTGTCGAACGAGCCATTGCATTTCTCTTGATCTATTTTTATTCCATTTCTTTAATAACCTCAAAACAATTTTGGGATTGTCTTTCGAAATGTCATTAATATTATTGGCTACAGACCTTCTTACATAAAGCTCTGGATCAGATTTTAAATTTTCTAAAATAGGAAGTATCAAGGACGGATCTTTTTTAAACTCTGGAAGTGCCATGGCCCAGGGAAGTCTTGGTCTACATCCTTCAGAAGCGAGTCTTCTCACATGATAATTAGAATGCATTGACCAAGACAACATTTTTTTCATCATCTTTTCTGAATCTTTTAAAATAAAAACACGAACTGCAAATTCTCCACTCGCAATGGATGTTATTTCTTCCAATCCCTGAATAGATTCTTTCCAATAATTTTGACCAAAAACTTCGATATAATCTGGAAAAATCATAAGCTCAAAGGATTCGCAGGATATATTTTTTGACAGTTCTTCGATTATCTTTATGGCCTTAAGAAAATTTTTAGGTAAAACTTCATTTAAAGACAATACTATATGACGCATTCTTTCTTTTAATTCTTTATTTTTCCAATCTTTTGTAAAAACAAGCTTACGAAATTTTTCGGCATTGAACTGAGGATAGGTATTTTTGAAGTCTCGACTGAGATTATTTACAAATTTTTTATTATAAATATTTTTAAGCAGATCAGCCATGAGTGATATTTGATCTTTTTCTTTTGGATTCATAAACGTTATCTGGTCTTATTTGTAAATAAAAAGATCTCCCACCATTATTTATAAATTCTATTTCTACATCATTTAGGAGTCTAATACCTTTGATAGAATAACCTTTAGTATTCACAAATATTATCCTCTTGTTAAATTAACTATTATTTTCAATGGGGACCACATACTAAAGCTTGCTTCACAGCGGGAACTAGATGATTTAAACCTTTTAATATATTTTCTTCTTTTAAAAGCACTTCTAAAATTTGACCACTATACTTGACTGCCGATTCTTTCATCATGCCCATCATGGGCCACCCCCATAGGGCCGAAAAAGTCACACCATCTCTTTCAAAATGAGGTGCCGTTAAATAAGTACATTCGATTATATCTTCAACAGGAGAACGGTTTACTGCTGATCCCCCTACTAAGTCAATTACAACAGCACCTTCTTTAATACATGCTCCTACATAATCTTTTTTGATTAGGAAGTTAACACCTCTTAATTCTGGTACTTGCTCAGCTCCATTAATAATCAATTCAGTATTTTTAAGATAAGAGGGAATGTTTTCTGTTTTAGTTTGGGTACGACCTAGAATTTTAATTTTACGAACACCCTGATCATAACATTCACGTATAGCTCCCATTCCAACATTTCCATATCCAAGAACACAGGCATCAATTATTTTAATTTTTTTCGCTTCATTTAACAAAGTAAATCCATAGCGAGCTCCAGCCATTCCTGTTTCATGCAAGCATTGGATTCGTCTTCCTCCGAACTTAAAAGGAGGATGAGAAGCTCTATATTCTACAATAGCTTTTGATGCCTTAGTTAAATCGAAATCTAATAAGTTATAAACCTGACAGTCCTTGGATTTTAATTCCTGAATCAGACGTTCATTTTTCATATTTCTTGAGTCATAGAAATAAAGCGCCCTTTTTCCAAAATGAGAAAGCTCCTCTAATTTTACGTCTACTTGAAAAAGAGAATGAGATTTTGAATTTCTATTTCCTGCTCTTCTTATTCCCCCAATCATATTTTCATCATATCCAAGAAATGCAATATCAAGTTCAGGATAAGGTATATCCTGAGCCGTTAAGGTTTCTTCTACAAACCTCTTACTTTCAACAATTTTATCTGAAATAAATTTTGGTGACTCGAGAATTTCTTCCATAGCAATGACATTAATTTTACATTTTTCTAATAATTCCGCTCGCTCTTGAAATGATCTAAAGTGGGCCATGCAAAAGAGAATTGTTCCTTCAGTCATTTTTATTACACTTTCTAATGAAGGTCCTTTGAATTTAATAATCATGTCTTTATTAGAGTAGATTTCATCTGCGGACTGTAATGTTGCTCCTACCGCTACATATTCTGAATCAGAAAAGCCAATCCCTTCACCTGCACCTTTTTCAACGAAGACAGTTCTTCCATCGTCAACTAATGATTTAATATCTTCAGGAATCATGGCAACACGTTTTTCTAATCCATTTGGATTCTCTGGAGACTCTGATTCTTTAACTAGGGCTATTGTTTTGATGAGAGAATATTGTTGATTCATATTGATGGTTCTGCCTAGATAAGTTCTGTTTAATTTAAAAAATTATAACACCAAAACATTGGAAAATATAATGCAAATCAGCAGAGTAAGTTATTGTAATAGCAGATGTATTTTAAAGAAATGCTACGCGAAATTTTTTATTTTTAATTTTACCTGCATTGAGTTTATTAACTACCTGATGAGCTGAATCTTGTTTGATGGCCACAAAGCTCATCATATTAGAAATTGAGATATCACCTATTTCAGAAAAGTCTATCTCAGCTTCTCCGACAATGGCCCCAACCAAATCACTGGGACGAAGTTTGTTTTTCTTGCCTCCATAGATGCAGATTGTTTTCATGGCAGGAGATAAGTCATAGTCTGAGTCATCTTTCAATTCTGCAAGCTCTTTGATTCTAAAACATTCATTATCTTTGTTATATAAATCATTCAATTCTTCAAACTTTTCTGTTTCTTGCTCAGTAAAAAAGTTTAGAGCCAGTCCTGTTTTACCTGCCCTCGCTGTTCTTCCTATTCGATGAACATAAACTTCAGAACTATAAGGTAAGTCGTAATTTATTACGAGCTCAAGGTCTTGAATATCTAATCCTCTCGCCGCGACATCAGTTGCGACAAGTCCAGATAAAGACCTATTTCCAAACATCGTTAAAACGGATGTTCTTTCATTCTGCATAAGGTCCCCATGAATCGCCTTTGCATAAATATTTTTTTTCATCAGAATTTTTGCCACCTGATCTGAGATAGCTTTTGTTTTACAAAAGATAAGAAACCTTTCTGGCCTGAAATGATTTAATACTTTCATCAAAGCTTCTGGTTTTTCTTTATGGGTAGATACTTGATAAAAGAATTGTTCAATAATATTTTTCGAATGATTGGTATCAACTTCAATTAGTTTCACATTTTTTTGTAATTCAGAGCCCAAGTCTTTTATCATCTCAGGAAAAGTTGCAGAGAACAGTAAAGTTTGTCTTTCTTTTGATATTTTATTGGAAATATTAACGATGTCATCGAAAAACCCCATGTCTAACATACGATCAGCCTCATCTAAAACGAATGAGGTTGTGGTATCGAAAAATAAAACTTTTTTGCGAACGAGCTTTAAAACTCTCCCCGGAGTGCCTACAATAATATGGGCTCCATGAGCAAGAGATTTTTCTTGTTGATATTCAGACTTTCCTCCAGTCAAAGTGAGTATTTTAATATTTTTTATCATGCGAGCGAGGGTTCTAAGCTCAGTTGCAACTTGATCAGCAAGCTCTCTAGTTGGGCAAAGAATAAGTGTTTGAACACGGGTATTTATAATATTCAGAGAATTTAATACTCCAAGCCCGAAAGCAGCAGTCTTACCGCTACCTGTTTTAGCTTGTGCCATCACATCTCTTCCTTCCAAAATATAGGGTAGAGACTTTTCCTGTACAGGAGTCATTGAATTGAACTTCAATTCTGTAAGATTCTCAAGAAGTTCTTTTTTTAAGTTTAATGTTGAAAATTGATTACTCATATTTTTTTAGGGCCAAATGAAAAAGGGAGCCATAAGGCTCCCTTTTAAAAAAAATATATATTTTTTACTAAATTATATTTTTTTTACTTGAACAGCACAAGGACCTTTCTGACCTTCACCAACTTCAAATTCAACTTTGTCGTTTTCTGAGATTGTTCCGCTCTCAATTCCTGTAGCGTGAACGAAAAGGTCTGAACCACCTTCGTCTGGAGTAATAAAACCAAAACCTTTTGATTCGTTAAAAAACTTTACTGTACCTGTACTCATAATTTCCTCAATATTGTAAATTTATACTTTCGCCACATGACGAATAAAGAATATTTACTGGTGATTACCTTTGAAGTAAAGACTTAATTTTACATTATTACGCAACGCTAGGAAATTTATTGTAGGTCTCTGAAATTACATTAGTCTGACAAGAACTTCATTCTTTCAAATACTAGTAAACGGTTATTTGCGGGCATTTCATGGTCATTCAATAGCTTTAATCCATTCTTATTCATCCCCAAAACCACATCTTCCATATTACGAATAGCTGATTTTGGATCTTTATTTTTCAACCATTCATTAAACTTCTCATTCGAATCAGACGTAAACTCACCTTTATAATTAAAGGGTCCATAAATAAAAACCAATGCCCCTTCTCTTAATCTTTTTCCTAATAATTTAAAAAGGGATTTATTTTCTTTCCAAGACATAATATGGATCGAATTGGCCGTAAAAACATAATCAAACTTACTCTTAGGGAAATCATCTTCTCCTATTTTTAATTTTTCAGGACCATGGATATTACTCAATTTCGCTTCTTTTAAATAAGATTTTATTATAGGATGATTCTCCCTAAGTTCTGAAGTTACCCATTGAATCTGTTTGAATTCATTCCCAAAATAAATAGCATGTTCCCCGGTACCTGAGCTAATCTCTAGAAGTTTTCCACTTCTTTGGAGGTATTTCTCTAAGACGTCTCTTATGGGTTTTCTATTTCTTTCAACTGACGGTGCTGATATTTTTTGCATATGTTCCTCAACTTTTCTTATAACTAGCATATAATTTGAACCAATTATAGAGCTTATTTACTCCACTTACTGCCTATGCTAATGATTTATTATGCAAATTAATAGTCTTGTCAGACTGAATAAATATATTAGCCAATCAGGACTCTGCTCTCGCAGAGAAGCAGATCGTTTTATTGAAAGTGGAAAAGTTCTCATTAATGGTAAAAAGGTTGGAATTGGAGAACAAGTTGCTCCTGGAGATACTGTCACAGTTAATGGTCAGTTAATTCCACCACGGGATGAAGAAAGACTAATCTTTATTGCACTCAATAAACCAACAGGGATTGTCAGTACTACTGAAAGTTCTGAACGGGCAAACATCGTTGATTTTATCAATCATAGTACTCGTATTTTTCCAATAGGAAGACTAGATAAAGAATCACAGGGACTCATATTTCTCACAAATAATGGAGACCTCGTAAATAAGATTTTAAGAGCTGGTAATAATCATGAAAAAGAATATCTTGTAACGGTTGATAAACCAATTACTGATTCATTTATTCATGGAATGAGTAAAGGTGTTCCTATTCTTGGAGTCGTTACTAAAGGATGTAAAGTCGCTCAAGAGTCTAGTCATTCTTACCGCATCACATTAATTCAAGGCCTAAATCGTCAAATTAGAAGAATGTCTGAATACTTTGGATATGAGGTACAAAAATTAGATCGTCAACGTATCATGAATATTAGCCTAAAAGGTTTACCTGTTGGTGACTGGAGAGATTTAAATGAGGCTGAACTAAAATCCTTATTTAAATTAATAGAAAACTCATCGTCTGAGGTCGCACCTAAACAAGTTCAGAAAAAACAGGGCAAAAAACAAACAAAAAAGAAACAACCAAAAAGAAATGCTTTTTTCAGTCCAGGCTCTTCTTTTGACAAGAGTCCTAAAAAGTTCACAAAAAAACTCAGAAAAAAACCCGTAAATAAAAAACTTATTTAGCTACAATGCTTGGAGAAACAGTACTTCCACAAGTTAGTCTGGAAGTTACCAGGCCTAGCAAGAAAGAATGAAGGTGATACAATCGACATAATGATTCATAATTCAACTCTATTGAGAATAAGGCCAGAAGAAGGTGCGATAGTTCCCAGACCATTAACTTCTTTGCCATTCAAAGACTCTTCAAGCTCTTCAAGAGTCATTTTATTAGAACCCAGATTGATCAAGGTCCCCATCATCAGACGAATTTGATGACGTAGAAATCCTTGCCCACGAACTTTTAAGACCCATGATTTTTCAGGAAAGAAGTTTGCTGTATAAATATCATTTTCAAGAATTTCACATGATTTAATTTCACGTTCAAAAATAGTTTCTTTAGATGGTTTATAACAATAATGTTGAAAGTGATGACGCCCATTAAAAAGTCGCGCTCCTTGCTTCATTAATTCGAGATCTAATTTAGTATCAAAAAAAACCATATAGGGAGCCGAAAAGGGATGTGGTTTTTCTGCATATGTAAAAAGGTAAATATATTCTTTTATTTTTGGAGCTCCCATAATATTAAACTTCTCATCTACCTCACGAACTTCAAGCGCTTTAATATCTGGAGGCAAACTAACATTAAGTTTATTGAGTAGTTCAGAAACATCATGCTGATCATTAATGTAGAGTTCGAGCAAATACTCATTAGCCGAAACTTTAGCATCAGTTCTACCCGCGCCTAACGTTTTGAAATTTTCATGACCTGTTATAAAAAAAATCGTTTTATCAAACATTTCTTGGATTGTTTTAGCATTTGTTTGTTTCTGCCAACCACTAAAGCGGAATCCGCAATATTGAATTTTGATAAGATAAAAGTATTTATTCACAGCTCACCTTTTTCTATATCAATTCCAATTCTCTCTATATCATCTCCGATATACATCATCTGATCTTCAATCACGCAGCTAAGCTTCATACTCTTTGCGACGAGTTTTTCTAAAGGCCCATTCTCCGTAACATTAAAGTGATATATTCTTAGCTTTTTATGATCAGGAAATTCTTTTTGTATTTTTTTAAACCATTCATAAGTTTTATTTTTATGGTACGTAAAAACAGTCACCGATTGAGATCTTCCACATGCTTGTTTTAATCTTTTGATCTCAGGAAGACCTAATTCAATCCATTGAATAATTTCTCCTGAATAACCCTTTTGCCAGAGTTCAGGTTCTTCCGTCGTACTTAAGCCTTTGCTAAATTCTAAATCTTCATGTGCGCAATATAAGAAAGATAATAATCTATACATCATCCTTGATTCGTTTTCAGAGGGGTGCTTCGCCATTGTTAAATTAAAATCAGTGTAATAATGAGAATTCAAATTTGAGTGGTTTATACCGACTTTATAAATAGATGCGCCTATTGCCATGTGATGCCTGCTATTTAATTGCTATTAATTACTCTCTTTGAAAGCCATTTAACTATAAGATAGTCCAAAGAGTGAGTAATGATAAGTCAAAGATGGCCTAAAGTTATTAACTAACTAGTCTAACTTTTTCATAAGTTTAGTTAATTTTCTAATAATTCTCGCACCGCCATGATGTCCATAAAATGATGAACAAGAATCGTATTCACCTTCATGATATTCAGATTCTGTTGTGAAGTAAGTAAGGTAATCATTAGCAAGGCCTATAACCCATACTTGATCATGTCCTACTTTTTTCCCCGATGCTTCAAGCCTATAACCAAGAGTTGTAGATGCTTCACCTGGCCAAGTCGTTAGCGTTATATGGCCTAGTTTGGCAGCAGTAAGCTTAGTCGTTGGAGGAAATATTGGAAATGGAAGCGGAATAAAGTCTGGAACTATTGCCAGTACATATTTCATAAATCCTTCTCGCTTATAACATGCTTCAAGAGGGTAACCAGCGATTCCTACAAATGCACGCCCGGTTCTAATTTTTATTCCGTCTTCAATTTTAATCATATTCTTATCTTGAAGAGCAGAGTCCGCTGCCTGACTTGCAAAACGATTACCGATAACACCTAGGATATCTTCACTTCGTCCACCTTTATGTTTTACATCACCTTCAGCACCATTCATAAAAAGCAGAACGGGCTTTTTTGTCAAAAGATTATTTTTAGCAGCAATTTTACCTTCAGTTGCAGTAGCTATTGCGCCTGGAATATCGCCACTAAATCGAGTATCTTCTAGCTTCATTGCATTTCCATGAATGGCAAAATTAAGCATTCCCCCTAGCCATTGTTTTGTTGCTCTAGATTTAGCAAGTATAAATTTTGCCGTTGGATTAAAATATTCTCTTCTTGCTTTTCTCCATTTATTCCATTGAACATTAACAGCATCAAATTTTGAATGATAGAGGTCAACAGGCTCCAAGTTATTATGAGCTTCAAAAATGGATTTAATAAGCTTGTCTCTAACAGCGAGATAATTTTTCCTTTTATACAGGTCAACAGCGATTATCGAGAGACCTAAATTCTTAGATAATGTTCCTGGACCAGAATGAGTATGAGTCGCCGAGATAATGATGTTCTCTCTCTTGTAACCAAGTTTTGTAATTTTTCGAGCGATATCCTTGACAAGTTTTTTACTAATACCAATCAAATCGAGACTAACAAGTACTAATTTATTATCATTTTCATCGTGGATGATCATTGTTTTGGCAAAGATAGGATCTCTGAATCCTGTTGATGGCCTAAAGAAAAATGAATGAGGATATTTTCCTTTCCAATCTAAAGGGGATAATCTTCTTCTTTTATCTCCATAGCCAGCAAGAGGTATTCCTATCTCAGGTTTTAATTCTATACTAGATAAACCTGCTCGATAATTTCCTTTAGCTGCATACAAATTTGTAATTAGTGGTAAGCAAAATAACAGAACAAAAAGCAAATTCTTCGCCATTGGTCTCCTCCCTAAAAAATTTAATCTATATGACTATAGAACGTAGAAAAACTCTCTAGCAAGTGAGATATATCGCCTAACCATTTTAATTTACGTATGTTCATAAAAAATATTCAATAATTATCCTTATCCCTGCCTCTTAGGAACCACTTTTAATTTATAACATTTCACAACATCTGATCAAAAAGCTCAAGATTTGCCTATTCTGTACATAATTACCATTATTTCAAAATCCTACAGATAGACGGAAAGAATCGGAAAAGGTAACTTAGCAGCAAAGGATTCAAAATGTTAATTGTAATTTCTCCCGCCAAGAAGCTGGATTTTAAAAATAAAGCACCAACTATAGAGTTTGGCCACCCCCCATTCTTAAAACATTCTCAAAAGCTAATCGATGAATTGCGAACCTATAAACCTGCGCAAATATCAAAACTAATGGGACTCAGTCAAAAATTAACCGACCTCAATGTAGAAAGATATAAGGACTATAAAACTCCTTTTAACTTAAGCAATGCGAAACAAGCCATATATGCTTTTAAAGGTGATACTTATGTTGGTCTTGACGTCGACTCTATGAAAAAAAATCAAATAAACTATGCTCAGAAACATCTTAGAATTTTATCAGGCCTCTATGGCATCATTTCCCCATTGGACCTCATTCAACCCTATAGGTTAGAGATGGGCACTCAGTTTCCATGCCAAGGAAAAAAGAATTTGCAAAAGTATTGGAATGAGACAATCACTAAAGAAATCAACCAACTGCTGGCCAAAGATAAGAGTAAGATTCTTATTAATTTGGCCAGTAAAGAATATTTTGGCGTCATAGACCAAAACCTCTTAACTGGAAAAGTCATCACCCCCGTTTTCAAAGAGAAGAAAGATGGTAAATATAAAATCATCAGTTTCTTTGCAAAAAAGGCCCGTGGCATGATGTCTAGGTACATCATTGATCATAAAATTACCGATCCAAAAGAACTTCTAAAGTTTGATACTGCTGGTTATATTTACAATCCAGAGCTTTCAACTAAAAATGAACCTACTTTCGTACGATAATTAATTAATCGGGGATAAAATATTTAATCCCGAAGATCAGGGAATTGTTTATAAAAAGCATACATATAGTAAACTGCGACAGCACATAATAGATGCCAAGCTGCATGGCCATTAAAAATATGGTTATCCGGATTACATATAATTTTGAATGTATCAGTTAACCAAATAGTGAAAGCGACCGCGAAGGTTGCTAATAATTGGATATAAGGTTTGTAACTTACCTTCAGATTACTTTCTATTTTTGCAAGTTGATATAGTTTACCCTCTGATAAAATTCCAACTGCCACAAAAAATCCAAAATAAGCTATCCCCCATTTTGTAAAAAAGGTAACAAAAATAGTCGAGATGAGACTAAATATTCCATAAGCTAACTTTATTTTATTTTCAGCTAAGTATCCAAGTCGGCCAGCATTTAAAACAAGAGGTAAGGAAAGAAGCCACATCATCGCTGAAACATCTAATATCTGCCCCCACCTAGTTGCTGTCGCATGATAAATAAATGATCCTAGTCCTACTAAGATAGAACAAATCCCAACAAGGGTTAAGTTTTTTCGTTTTTCCTTGTTCGCTAGTTTTATTAAATAGATTCCAATAATAACGAAGCCAATATTTGACCAGCTCTCAGCGGGTTTTGCTATCCACTGGCACATTTCGGCTTCGCAAAATTGGCGAGTAGTCGGTTCAAATTGGTCCCAAGGGCATGTTAATTTATTCATTTAATCCTATTTATAAAAGCCAAAGCTATGCCTCATTCCGGAGATAAGAATTTAATTACAACAATACATAGAATGTTAGCAGAGTGAAAAGATAATGCAAATGCAGGATATTAAAATATTCTTCATTTGTGATTCTCATCAGCTTTTATTTTGAATATCCTTTGATGTCGTCAAGTAGTATCTTACTTCTTATAAATATTCCAGAGCCTCTAGCAACTTCTTTGTCATCGTTATAAACAATGGATTCGGCAATCCATTGAGACTTATTTTTATTTACAACTTTTCCTATTGCTTCCATTTTTCCTTGGGACACAGGTCTTGTAATATATGTCGTAAATGACACTGTTAAGACAAATACTTCTTGCTCGAGAGAATTAACTGCAAAAAAAGCAGAATCATCCAAAAGTTTGAAGTATACTGAACCATGAACTGCGCCAGCAGTGTGGAAGAAGTCTTCTTTAACATCAATTGAAATTATAGACTTCGAATCTTTAATTAGAATCTTTGGCAAATATATCTTATTTGCGGGGGCCATAAGATACATATTTTCTAACGATTTAAAATGTTGATAATTCATTTATAACTCATGATCTCATTTTATTTAGTAAATCCAAGAAATAATATTTTACTTCTTGTGAAGAGTTAGACTTTAAAGCATTCACCCTATTTAACTCATAATAGC
This sequence comes from Bacteriovoracaceae bacterium, assembly GCA_018675575.1. GTDB lineage: Bacteria > Bdellovibrionota > Bacteriovoracia > Bacteriovoracales > Bacteriovoracaceae > M0603. The sequence continues at coordinate 25,686 of JABGXW010000153.1, forward strand.
TTAGCATAGGTTTTTAATGATGATAAGACAGTTGTCATATCAAACCTTTAGATAAAGTTTCTAATTGGTACTATGACCAGAAATCAGAGAATCATAAACCTTGAGCACCAATGCTCGTCCAATAGAGATATGCTTTTTTTCCTCAAAAATTTTATAGATTACGACCTCATAAGGAAGGTCTATGCCTTTTTCTTTTAGTAAAATAGCAACATTTCTTGCTGTCCTATCTATTAATTTATTATTCGAAGATTTTACCCAAGTCATTATATTACTTTCATATCTATTTAATCTCCCCATGACTAACGTAGACTGAATATTTAGTATTAGCTTTAAAAATATATGTGAGTACAAATTGTGTGTAGAAGGGAGCTCTATTACTGTACTGCAATCATTTAATTCAAAATATAATTTTTCTTGTTCTAAGCTGATATTAAAAATGGATTGCTTTTTTGTTAAATACTTTTCTCGTAATGACTTATTATTGGAACTGATTTCATATCCTTTTAGTCTTTCCTTAGAAGACTTATCTTTCACCTGTTCCCATTCTACAGTTCTTGGCATGCGACCGAGGAGGAATTCCCATGCATCTTTATTATTATCAATATGGGAAAACGAAAAATAACAAAGACTAGGATTTGAAGTATCTTCATTGAAGTTTTCAAAAGGAGGCAGGCTAAATGTGGGGGCCCTTTCTGTGGTATCTGTTAATATAGATATTCCTAAATGAGATTTGCATTGATAATGACAGAACTCTCCAGCTTCATATATCCGAGATTCTTCTTCAACAAAAGGTTTAATTGTACGAAAGTCAAACTTTGAGAATTCATTGATCAGATTTTTGAATTTATCTTTAATTTCGATTATTTCCTTTTGGTGATAAAGCAAAGGTATTCCTATTCCTAATGTGAGAATTGTTGAAGCTTGTAATCTTGTAGAGCCCGCTAATACCATTTCGCCACAAAAAAGATTTATTTTATTTATTTTTTCATTCTCAATTACTCTACGTGACCTTTCAACTAAACCTTTTAATATGTCATCAGGATTACAGTAAAGGAACCACGGTTTTCTATTAGATATTTCCGAAGCTTTCTCCACTGCTCCAATGACCCAAGGAGTTTCACCACCTTCACTTGACCCGATTAATAAGTCAGACTCGCTAAAATCAAGGTTTGTCAATTGATCTGCTCCCCAATTTTCAAAGTCTTCAAATTTTTCAATGGAGCTTATAACTGCGACATCTCCCCCGGCCATAAAGCTAATTACATTATCTTTATTTTTAAAGTCCTCTCTATAAATTCTTTCAAGCGTAAGTGCTAATCTCCCCGTAGCTCCACATCCGCATAGATAGACATTGGCACCTGCTTCAAATGTTTTTTTAATTTCATTTTTAAGAGGTTCAAGAGAATCTATATTTTTAAGTAATGTATTTAAGCAGCTTAAATCTATTTTTTGCAATTGCTCTAAGGCGTGTTCTAAATCATTTTTTGCCCAATCAGAAAGGCCAATAGTATCAGGGTGTGGCATTTCTGTAGGTAAAGAACCTAGTTTAAATTTATCTGCGACGAGAAGATACTCATCTGCTAGTTGTTTCCAATCGTTACTCATTAATTACTCATATATCCATTTGGAAATAAAATATTTCCGGGGTCAAAATGATCTTTTAATATATTGAACATTTTTTTTTGATTTTGATTATAGAATGGTTTAATATATTTCTTTTTTAGTACTCCTATTCCATGTTCAGCAAATGGGGAACCATTCATTGCCTTTACATCTATATAGAAATCTTCCAGTTTTTGTTTACATAACTCTAACTCTTCAGGCTTGGGCATAAAGTTGAAATGTAAATGAGCGTCTCCAAAATGTCCGAATAAATTATAACGGATACCATCATCCATCCATTTCTTATATCTATTCATCAACTTTATAAAATCATGTGGTTTAACTTGGACATCAGTGCCAACTTTCGTAACACCCATTTTCTGATTTACTTCAAAGATATAGCGCGGAATATTCATACGAAAAGTTCTACACTTTAAGGAATTCATTTGAAAAACATCTTCCTCTGAAATGAGTTTGAGTCTTGAAAGTAGTTCATCATAGACATGCTCAAACTTTTCTTCTTCAATTTCAAGAAATAAAAGGTCCCCCCCCTCTGCAGGTCTTTCCTCAACTGGTAAATATTGAATTGAATTTTCATCAATTAATTCACAAGAGGCAATAACATTCCTAAAGCTTTGTATTTTATCAAAGACCTCAAGATGTGGTTTGAAGTTGATTTCCCACTTAGGAAGCTTAATAAAGAGATAAATTTCATTCTTCTTAGGAATCGTTTTATAAGTGGCTGATGTAATGATACCAAGCTGACCTTCGGTTCCCACCATCAAATCCGTTGCTTTCTTTAATCGAGGAAAAGGTGCATTTTTAAATTCTTCATAAAATTTATAATCACTCGAATAAGCATCTAATACTTTTTTATTTTCTTCACAATTAAATAATGGCAAATCGACAATAGTGTCTTTCGCATTTAAGACTTTTTCTTCTCCTTTAGAAGATAAGTATTTTAAAGAGATAATTTGATCTCGTAGAGCTCCATGTCCAAAACATCTCTCTCCTGTAGCTGAAGTAGCAATGCCTGAAAGACATAATGCAAGCTCTTCTGTAGGAGAGGTTAAAACCTCTCTTCCCATGCTTAAACAAAATTCTTTTGCCTCCTTCCAAGAGACAGCTCCCACAACAACGAGGTTTCCATCTAAATCCAAGTCCATAGACTTTGGCAAAGATGATAAGTCTCCAATAACTAACTCATTATCAAAACCATATTCTTTTGGGTTATCTATAAGTTGATCATAAGGTAAAACAGTAGAGGTGCGAGAACCAACATATAATGTAGCTCTTCTTGAAGAAAGGTGTTCTTTTAATTCTATAATTGATTTTATATGTTTGATTTCCACTTTCAAATTATAGTTCATTTGACTGATTATCGCTATTCTAGAAAGTTTGATGTAAACAATTACTCATTGATTTTTTGCCCTGAGACATTTCAAATAAGAGATGTGAAAGAAGTCAAATCGCCTAGGAAACTTCTTTTTTTAAATTTAAATAGAAAATATAGCACAAAGATGAGAAGCATTTTCATTTATGACGTGGACTATTGAAGTAAAACGTTTTGCAACATCCAGTGAAAATGACAGTTTATTCTCTAAGCCGTGAATAAACGGTATGAGACCCTATCACTGGTATATCTTTCAAGTTTACCCGAACGCGCGCAAAACCGAGAGATCTAATATCCTGGCAATAGACAAATACACCATCCCAGTCTCTTTGCTTAATGGGAACGATTTTAATTTTATGACATCCGCTATGATTAGAGATTTTCACTCTCCCTAAATGTGTAACGATTACCTTTTCATGTCTTAAACTTCCCTGCTCTTCTAAATCTTCATATCCGTAAGGAGTCAAATAATCAGACGGGAAATCAATGGATTTTGTACCTTTTAAGTTTTTTGTAAAAAAGAGAAATTTCACCTTAATATTATAATTGATTGACATTTTTACAATATCTGATGAAACCTGATTATCATCCACCATAATTCGAATAACACCATGCTTAACAAGCCTGTCCTTAATGACATCATGTACAATTATTTCTGATGCAGTTGCTGTTAAGGAAAAAAGAACGAGAATTAGACTTAAAATTAGGATAATTTTTTTCATTATGACTCCTTTCATATTTAATAAGAATTTTTACCTTAACATAGTAATCCTATCAAGAGTTAAGCTCAGATGTCAGATTTTTTATTTTTTAGAGATTTACTAAGGCCATAGGCATCTTTTATCTTTATACATAAAATGTCAGTCGCGTCATGGTTATACTGAAGAGGTATACCGAATGGCGCGTCCGGAACTGGAGGTGGTGAACCGGTGTCTCCTGCAACCTCAAACAAAAAACAGCGTAAACATAACTACTAAGTATTAAGGGTCGCTTACACGGCCCTATTTTTTTCGTATGAATAAGTCTTAAGCTATCTTGTTTCTCACCAACGAGGTCTAAGACTTATTCAGTTTGATACGATTCTATCGGTCTCTCAAACTTTAAATGGTTATTTTAATTAAAATTGAATATTAAAACAGGGGTCTTTAAAGTCATTCAGATCTGCCACTATGTAGAATAATGC
>JABGXW010000004.1 GCA_018675575.1 Bacteriovoracaceae bacterium
GGATGCCAAAGATGATTTTCCAATAGCTGAAGAATATTTATTATTAGTTCAAGCTTTGTACCATATAGAACATCAGGCCAAAAGTTTTGAAACTTTAAAAGAATTAAGACGAGATAGATCTTCACTAATTATTGATCAAATTTTTGAATGGTTAAAAGTTCACGAACGAAGAACACTGCCTAGATCAGGAATAGGGAAAGCTATTCGATATTCATTATCTCTTTGGAAAGGACTAACTATTTTTTTGAATGACCCCATGATTCCACTGGATAATAATACGGCCGAACGCGCTTTAAGAAATCCAGTAAAAGGACGAGATAATTATAATGGTTATATGTCGATAAATGGTGCAGATACAGCGATGTTCTTTTACACCATCATAGAATCTTGTAAGCTAATTAAGCTCAACCCTCGGAAGTATCTTTCAGATATGGCCAGAAGACATTGGAATGGAAAGAACCTCATTACGCCCATAGAAATGCTAAAGAGTTGAACGAAGAAATTTGATTTCAAATCTAGCGTCAGCAGACACCTCTAAAATTAATTAAAATTTAATGGTATTTTACTTAAGTCAGACTGCTTAAGCATTTAGTTCTTTAACTTTCGAATAGAAACGACGACCTTGGCACCGGGCCTACGAACAAACACACCTAAAGTACGAAATTCTTAAGAAATATGGCTCCATCAGTTGGGTCTACAGTATGAATGATATTTACATCACCTGTAACAACATCTTTTACAGGCTGATTAAATATCACAGTATATGGTGCATCTTGTGAATTATAGACGGCATAACCATTGGAGTACTCTCTCATTGATTGTCCATTTACGGCCTTGACTCTTTTCTGCGAAGGAGTCCCAAGATCAACATCATAGATATCATACCAATTGTGGAGATGATCCGGAGCAATCAATTGATTTGGATCTGCAAATAAATAGTATCCATTCGAATGAGTTAAAGAGAGAGTGAGTCCTAAGCGCATAAGCCTAAGATTTTCAGGCGTATATCTGGAAAGTATTGGAATGATTTCATTTGGATAAGATTTTCTCCAAAACTCAAAACCATTAATACGAGGCTCTCTTAAATGAGTCTCATTATAATAAAGTGAATCTTCCATCTTACGAAGTTTTGCTTGAGAATAGTCGCCCCCAGCATCTTTATGTAACTCCATAAACGATCCATTTAAATATTCTGCAAAGATATCTTGTTTCTCAAAGTTACCATTACCGATGATTAAGAAATCCTTTGGTGTTACTCTACGAATTTCTCGAATTAATCTAAGTCTTCCTTCTTCTTCTTCAAGCCGACTATAGAGGTGTTGCCCTGTATAGTTTCCATAAATATCCCTAATCCATGATGTTATTCCTGGCTTAAACCAGTCGAGCATAATTCCATCGATTAAACCTGAGTCTGCAAGTGCTTTTGCTTTTGCTGCCACAGTGTCTATTAATGAGTCATTTCTAAAATCCAAGATACTCGTTGCTATTTCATTTATTTCATACATTCCATTTCCGTTCAGATCTTCTCCCCAACCAAAGTAAGGCAGGCCATTCTGATCTTTAGGCCAAAGAGCTGAATCTGGATGATAATGACCATTATTATAAGGATTGTTTGTATCTATTTTAGAACTATATTTCGCGCCTCTATATCTTAGTTCAATTAAAATACGTGTTTTGGGATTTTCAATTTTGATTTCTTGAATCAATGCCTTTGCAGCTAATAATCTCTCAGATCCATTAATATCTATTAGAGTAGAAGACTCGCCAATAAATTGGATACTATCATCAAGTTTCCATTTTAGATTTAACCGACTAATTGGTAAAAAGGCCAAGTCATGCTTAGCAATATTTTGTGCCATTGTTAGCCCCACTAAGTTCTCAGCTCTGCTCCATGCTTGAAAAATCGAAGGGTAGTCTCTAGTCATATCACCAACACATTGAGAAGCGTTGGTGTTAGAAATATAATTTTCAATACAACTTTTTACTTCACAGCTTGTATAACCTACAAAAATAGTACCATTACAAATTGGATACATTGTTCCTTCTCCATTTTCAATGACACAGCTTAAAACTTTATCTGGATCACAGCTATCTACACCAATCTCGTCTTCATCTGGGACAATAGAGACAACGTCAGTACTGCTACTTAGAGAACTTATGTTTGCATCTAACTTTCCACTGAACTCTACATCCATTTCGGTGCATGAGCTAACCGTTAGAAGTGAAGCCAGAACAATAAGTTGTTTTTTCATAAATCCCCTTAATTTTCTTATATATTTTTTCTGATTCTAATATAGCGACTTTTTCTGGAATCTAGTTTCTAATAAATTTCTTAAAAAATTGCATAAGTAATTGAAATGACACAGGCATTGTCACCTTGATGATTTGATCAAACTCAGGCCAAAATACAATTTATGATATAGAATAATTGTATCTTCGGTGCCTGCCACATAGTCGAAAGAAGTCTTTGAGGTCTAAACTTGACCTGACACTAATAGATGGGAAAAGCTTACAAAGAAGTACCCGTTTATTGAATTAGATAATTTCATTTTAGAAACATTGATAAAAGGAAGTGAGGATTTAAAGAAGAAATTTCCAACAAATAAAATATCAGTTGATGACTCCTGTGTACAGTACATTGGAAACGACTCTGTAGATATTTGGGTAAGTAAAGGTGAAGTTTCTATTGATCTAAACGAAGAGGTAGATGACAAATTTATCTCATATCTTTTCAGGTGGGTTAATAATATATTTCAGGATAAAGGCAGTTGGATAACGAGAAAGAGAACTTCTGATTTTATTGATAAGCTAATCCTTAAAGAACTTAATCTAGAGTTTCAAGATATTGAAATCGAAGATGTTTATATTTATAAACTTAGAAATTTAAAATTAGTAGATTAAAGCTGTATGCTAGGTGCCGAACATACGAACAAGCACTAGGTTAAAATGAAGTTCAAAAGAACCTAGAGGAACGCCACAAACAACGAGATGAGTACGTTACGATAGTAGAAATACCAAAGAGAGACCAGTCAGCACAAGTTACAAGGGCGCAATAATATTTCTACGCTTTCTCTAAGTTTTGGCGAAATTAGAACAAGTAGATTCTGATGCTTGGTCGTTATACTCTTTCAAAATGTAAACTAATTGCTCATTACCCTGCTGTAAACTCTCAATCTACAGACTATTTCCAAATTAAGTTCAATCAATCTTTTTCAAATGACTTTCATATGTTTTTAAAGCATTAGAAATTGGTCCTTCTAACTCATTATAATTTATTATGAATGGAGCAAGTTGATTAGAGAAATCGTAAGAACTCTCTCTTGGTAAGATCGATGGAAGATTGTCAATTGCCATCAGTTGAACTGGTAAATTACCATTCGTAACTTGTATTATTGGAGCATCTAATTTTGTGGCCTCTGTATATAGTGGAACCACATTACAATCCGAATCAGGATCGCAGGTTACATCACTAATAACCTTTAAGTTAACATTGTCCTTTTCAATTAGTTCTCTCGTAATAAAAGGTGGAATTTTACGAGTCGACAAAACACAATTAACAAAAAGATCGTAATTTAAAATTTCCTTAAAAGGTCCACCAGAAGCAGTTTCCTTAAGATCCCAGCCTATTACTTTCCATCCAATATTATTTAGAAGATCGGTAGCACCGACGCCGCTTCGTCCATTGCAACCAATCACGATGCCGCTACCTTTTTTTCCTGTATATTTATTTATAAGGTCTACAAGGTCTTGTTTGTCTTCAAACTGCTTTCGTTTTTGTAATTCAATAGTTGCTTGTTTTGGATCTTTGGCTTTGCTATAGAGAGCACCTAGAGCGGCACCAACATAACCGGCCCAATAACCAAAGGCACAAACTCTATGACGATTTGAATCAACCATATATTCTAAATCTATGATTTTCCCGCCACCGGTCTTGAATTTACCTAATAGTTCTTCCCACCCCTCTTGTTCTTTGTAAGCATGGGCAAAATAAATATGGGTATGTTTAAAATTTGAAATGTCTTTTGGAAGTTCTTTAAGCCCTAAAACAACAGCATTCTCGGGAGCTTCAGTTTGCCAACTATTCAAAGCGACGGAAAGACATCCCATTTTTGTATATTCATTGATAGGAATAACCGACTCTTTCCAATCTTCGACATAGATCGTGTGTCCAGCGGCTATAATTTGCGCACAATCATTAGGAGTCAATGCTCTACGGAATTCATTCTTTTTCGTTTCGGCTCTTAACCAAAAAGTTTGGGGCATCAGCTGCTCTCTCGCTTAAATTTATCTGTAAGTTATCTTTTATAACTATACTTTATTATGGAAAAAGTGGAAAGTAGGGGTTTTAGTCCCCAAAACTGAAGTTGCTGAGTTCATTCAGTACAAAAGACCTTGCCTCGCAAGATCCTATTATCAATAAAGATTTTATTTTTCTATGCTAGAACAGCGTAGATTTTTTTATAGAATACACATCTATAAACTTCTATCTCCCCTTTGGATCTTAAAGATGAGTGCTTTTTCGTCTTACAGTATAAGAGATGATGTTCATTTTATGAGTTTGAAGTTTTAATACCTCTAATACTTAATAAAAAAACATGAACTCTTAGTTCCAAAATCATCAATCTTAAAAACACCATTTTCGATAGCAGTTAGATTCTTAATCCTCTTACAACATAAATTATTCTTTAATTTTTCTGATTGTGATTTCAAACATATATTCCTCAAAGTCAATCTCGATAAATGGTGGAGGTTGTGGGAGTCTTGTAATTTATCTTAATTATTCAGTGACTTTTTAGAATTACTACAAGGTGAATAGTTCTGAGAACTGACAGAGGTCAACGCTGAACTTTATTTTTTAGATTTATTACAAGTAAATTAGTTCCTTTTCTTTTCACTTATTTATTTCTCTTTGTTACCTATCCTTAGTTTCTTCCTCCGCATTTCCCATTTCTTTATACGAAAAGCATAATATAAGGAGATTCCACATGTGCAAAGAAAGAAAAGCAACAGTCGATCATTCTTTATATTACTGTTAGGAAACAAGTAGCTCCACACCATAGCGCAGATAAGGAGTATCATTCCTATAAAAAAAAGAACTTTTGAATAAGAAATATTTTCCTTTGTGTACTTGACCTTAATTACTTCTTTCGAAATTGCATCACCCAAATATTCCTTACCCTCGTCCATCTCTTTCCCAGATGCATTCTTGATTTGCATCTTTACCCAAAGAAAAAGTGAAGAGATTCCATTTGTGCAAAGAAGGAAAAGTATATAAAATGTTGCTAAAAACATCGCATATTGAAGAGGGCTAATATCATCGTTAGGAAAAAAATAGCTCCAAGCTATAACGCAGATAAAGAATATCATTCCTACTAAAAAAAGAACTTTTGAATAAGATATATTTTCCTTTGTGTACTTGACCTTAATTACTTCTTTCGAAATTGCATCACCCAAATATTCCTTACCCTCGTCCATCTCTTTCCCAGATGCATTCTTGATTTGCATCTTTACCCAGTGAATAAATATTGCAACAATTAAAAGAAGAAGATATGGAAGGATCTGCTTTGTGAAAGAAATTAAGTTTTTTGCTTCGTCGGGGTAGAGGTTGTTTAATATATAACCTCCGAGAGGGATAAGTAAAAGAAGCAGTACCTTCATATAGAATTTTGTCATGATCAATTTTATCTAATTAAAAACCTTCTTTGCAGGGGGTATATTATTCGAGTAATTGCTTAAAGAGAGGCGATAGCACGCGGGGCGTATAGAGATTGTTATTTGTAAGCAAACTTGACTCTTTTTTGAACTACAAAAAAACACATAAGAGTAATGAAACCCGTTAGGCATTGTAACTATATACTTTGAATAGTTTTACTAATTTTATCACCTACACTTTTTATTAATAGGAGGGATTAAATGTCCATTATACAAAAGCAAGATGGAATCTACACAGTAAGCTAGTCAAAAAGACATCACGGGTTGGAAGGAACAATAATTTTTCTTTGTTACTTTATTTTTTTGCAAAATGATTAGAAGTAAACTTCCTTTTAAATTCTCAGTTTAAAACCAAGAGTATATTGATAATCGTTATCTAAAAAGTCATCAGGTAGACCTTTAAAAACAGTAGTTATTCCTGCAGTTAATGAAATTATTTTTATTCCAAACTCAATTCCTAGCCCAAAGTACGGGCCAAAGTTTGGATCATTATCTTGTTCTACTAATTCTGTACCAATATAAGTATATTCTTTCACTTTTTTTATATCTCCTCCTAAACGAATAATTCCAGTAAGAGATGGCAGGACATTGTAAGATCCTTGAATTCCAACTTTAAGCCTTTCTATGCTATATCCTTCTGTTTTTCCTGAATCTTTTGAAAAAAACTCACCTCGATCTGATCGAGTATACATTCCTTCTAAGTTAAGCAATTTATAAAAAGCGGTAATTCGAGCGCCAAAATATGATTCGGTCACTAGTGATTCAGAGTTTTTTTCAATTGAAACTTCTTGGCGTCCATAAACAGGCTCGATGGTATAATTTATTCCTTCATAGGTACCAGATTTAGCACAAGAAAAATTTGAAATGGTAAATGAGAGCAACGTGATTAGTAATGTTAATATCTTCATTATTAAAAAATACCATTAAAAAGATAAGATCTCATCCTTAAAAATATGTTTTTTGAAGACTCTGCATTCAAATATATGGATCCTGGCCGAGTATAGATATATTTATACAATAGTATTCCTATCTATATTGGTTCAAAACTCAATGCTTTCCTAAGTAGCTAAGCTTGGGGCCTGGCGCAATGTTCTTTGAAAATTGAATAAATTTAATTATTTAGAAGCAAGTGTTTATAAAAATGGCAATTTAAACAAATAGTCAATTGTTATTCCAGACATTTACCTACACTTTTCATAACTCTCCTAAGGAATGTTAATATTATATTATGGCGTATGAGGAAAGGTTCATGACCCTCTTTAAAATATTGATAATGATTCCTTTAGTAAGTAGTTTGTTTTATTGCTCTAATAGGATAAACGTCAATTTTCCTAAAAGCACTTCGGCAAGCAGTATGACAGAAGCGGCTTTAGAATCTGTCTCCAGCCTTTCGTATCGGAATGGTTAACAACTAGTGCCAATGAAACCATCACCTTGCCTCTAAAAAGCGGTTATTAATGATGATTTCCAAGTTGACTGGGGAGATGGACAGCTGATGATACCGCTACAACTTGGAGTAAAACAGAGGCAATCCATACAAGTCAATTACCTTATTTTCAACATAATTTTATATATTATTTTTAAACTTAATCAGAGTTTCTTGTATTTTTTTCAAGTTAAGAGGCTTTATTATATAATCAACCATTCCAGCTTTAAGTGCATTCGTTTTATCACTGTCAAATGCATTAGCCGATATGCCAATAATGTTTGGTTTTAGGTTCCCATAAGTTTCAACAACTTTCTTAGTAGTCGAAATTCCATCCATAATAGGCATTTGAATATCCATAAACACAATAGAATAATTAATTTCCTTCAACGCAGCAATTGCTTCTTGACCATTCTTAACAATCTTACATTTATAACCTAATTTTTTTAACATGAGTTGCATAAGTTTTTGATTAATGACATTGTCTTCAACTAATAAAATATTATGAGGATATAGCTCAGCTATCTTTTCTATTTTTATGTTTTCATTCAATTTAATTTGTTGTTCTTTGGTAACCAATGCATCGCTCGTTTCTAAAGGTATTGAGATATCAAAAGTTGTTCCCTTCCCGAGTTTGCTTCTAAAGTTTACGGTGCCATTCATAAGTTCTATGAGTTTTTTTGAAATAGACAAACCTAGACCTGTTCCTCCATATTGTCTGGTTATTGAACTGTCAGCTTGAATAAAAGGATCAAAAAGTTTAACTTGGTACTCTTCATTGATACCAATACCAGTATCTTCAATAGAAAATTTTACTTTACAATTATTTGAGCGTAGGTGTTTACTCGAAACCGAAAGTATTACACTTCCTGTATGTGTAAATTTAATTGCATTTGATATAATATTTATTAAAACCTGTTTTAACCTTATGGGATCTCCTAATAAATTTTGATGTGTATTTTCCTCAATGTTTATTAGGAGCTTAATATTTTTATTATTGGCGAAGAATGAACAGGTCGATATAATCTCTTTAATAAATTTACTTAAATTAAAGTTTACTTTTTCAATTAAAAGATAGTTTGCATCTATTTTTGTATGATCTAAGATATCATCTAATATTTTAATAAGGCTTTTTCCACTTGATTGGGCGAGATCTAACATTTTTGATTGTTCTAAACTCAAGCCACTACTATGCATCAAAACCTCTATCATGCCCATCATACCATTTGCTGGATTTCGAATCTCATGTGATATATTTGCCAGAAATCTAGATTTCGCTTTATTATCATCTTGATGTTTTATTAGAAGAACTTTTTCAGCTATTTCACGATCAACTGCAAGACCCGTTAATGCTGCGTTTGCTTTTAGCTGCACTAATTGTTCATTAGATGGAGATCGTGGCTCTGGATAATACAGCGCGATAGCTCCTAGCACTTTGCCACTCTTGCTAGAGAAAGGATGAGACCAACATGAATGGACACCTGCTTTTAATGCAATCTCAGCAAAGTCAACCCATAGTGGATCATTTTGAATGTCTGTAACAATAACAGGAGTGTTCCAAAAAATTGCTGTTCCGCATGAGCCTACAGTCGGACCAATGGGAAAGCCGTTGATTGCGTTGTTATAATAATCTGGAAGGCTTGGACCAGCACCGATTACAAAGCGCCCGTTCTCTAAAAGTAAAATAGAGCATTTATAACCAGGGTTTTGTATTTCTACAATAGAAGCAATTTGAAACATGGTACTCTTTTTATTTATGTCTCCGTAAAAATTATTGGAATTATTTTGGTTATTCTCATCCTCTGCAATCTTGGCCAAAATAATATAATCGTCTCCTTGCTTTGAAGATATTTGAACATCTAATTTAACAATCTCAACACTTTTTGTCTTATGGCGAAGCAAGCAATTATCGATCTTACCTTCAAATAACTTGGACAGCTTTGACTGGTCTTCAGGGACAATCCAATCCGAAAAAGATTTTTTAGCTAATTCATCTGAGGAAATACAAATCTTTTCCATGAAAGAGACATTAGCTCTTAGAAAACTATCTTTTTTTGAAGATCGAATTATCATAGGTGTATCTATTGATTTTGGCACGAAAAATTCCTCATTAAGTAGCTCGTGATGATATCGGGATTTGTGAATAAAAACTTGAGTATAACTCAATAAAAACGATCCAAGCACGAATAGAACTTACGATAACCGATATCTCTCTAAAATGATAGTAGTACGAGTAACAGACATTGTTTTAAAAATGTTTGTCGAGTTAATGTTCAAGTCAAGCAATGCAATAAGATAATAATGTTTCTAGCTTTTAATTGGTCATGTTGATTTCTCTCTATATAAATTTAATTAAGTAAATCATTCATTTGAAGTATTACTTTATCAATATTCGGGGCCAACTTGATAATAGTAAATTTACCGTTATGAGGTTTAAAAACTCCCATATCAGTAACGACTTTATGCACAACACTTTTACCAGTGAAGGGCAAAGAACAAAGTTTTAAAAGCTTTGGGGTGTTCTTTTTTGTTAAGTGTGTCATCATGATAATGACTTCTTTTGAACCGTGAACTAGATCCATGGCCCCGCCCATGCCGGTAACTTTTGCTCCGGGGATCATCCAATTGGCCAAGTTTCCTTCACAGTCTACCTGCATTCCTCCGAGGACACAGAAATCAATATGGCCACCGCGGATCATTCCAAAGCTTAAGGAGCTATCAAAAAAGCTAGCACCTTTTGCTATAGCGATAGTTTCTTTACCGGCATTAATGAGAGTTGGTGAGACTGAAGATTTATTCGGTCTTCCTGAAACACCAAGTACGCCATTCTCAGAATGAATCATAATATTTTTTTTTTGAGGAATTCTTTCCGCAATAAGTGTAGGGATTCCAATTCCAAGGTTTACACTGCAATCATTGTGGAACATGGCGATTACTTCATCTGCCATTTCTTCTTTAGTCCAGCTCATGACTTGTCCTCTAACTTTAAAAACTCAATATCATTTTTATAATTCGATCCAACAAAAACTCTCTGAACAAAGAGACCTGGTAGATGAATATCTTCGGGAGAAATATCGCCGAGATCTACTAGTTCCTCAACTTCTACAATGGTGGTTTGGGCCGCCATGGCCATTAAGGGAGAAAAATTTCGGGCAGTTTCTTTAAACCATAGGTTTCCATAGAGATCGGCCTTCTGTGCTTTAATGATAGCGAAATCAGCATGTAGAGCTTCTTCCAATATACAAGGTTTATCAAATTCTTTGACATCCTTACCTTCTGCTATCAAGGTACCGTAACCTGTAGGTGTATAGAATGCTCTAATGCCGAGTCCTGCTGCTCTAATCCTTTCAGAGAAGGTTCCCTGTGGTATTAACTCAACTTCTATAGATTGATCGAGCATTCTTTTTTCTAAATCAGGATTGCCTCCTACATAACTACAATAAGCCTTTTTAATTTTGTCTTGTATTAATATTTTTACTAATCCACGCCCCGAGTTTCCAATATTATTAGATATGATAGTTAAATCTTTAACATCAATCTTTGTAAGGGCATCAATACAGTTTTCAGCAATTCCACATAATCCAAAGCCACCAGACATAATGGATTGACCAGATTTAATATCGAATAAGGCAGATTTTGCATTTGAATAAATTTTTGAATTACCCATTACGATTCTCCAGGGTCGTTTTAAAAAAATGAAGAGCTTTCTTAAAATCTTCAGCACTATAGTTTAAGGCGGGGGCCAAAATGATAGTTTTGTCTCCAACCATAAGATAATTTCCATTATTTAAAAAGTCGTCAAATGAGGGAGGTCGGTGCATATCTATAGCAGCAAGAAGACCCTTATACCTAACTTCTTTGACTGAATCCAATTTTTCTATAGCTCGAAGCATTGATTCAAACTCAAGCTCTCTTTGTATAAGATTTTCTAAAAAATCTTTAGATGCGGTTAATTTTAAAATAGCATCAAGTGCTGCAAGTCCTAACGGATGGGCATAATTAGTTAGGCCACAACTTAGAACATGATCATCATAATATTTTGCAACTTCTAAACTTGTGTAAACAGCTCCAAAAGGAATGTAACCACCAGTAATAGATTTAGAAAGAGTCACAAAGTCAGGTCGTAAATTATAATCTTGGAATCCAAAAGGGGGACCTGTTCGATAAAAGCCACAAAGCACTTCATCTAAAATAAGAAAGATCTGCTTTTTGTTACAATAGGATGAAATTTTATCCCACCATTTCTGATCAGCAAGAAAAACACCATTTCCTCCGGTCACAGTTTCAAGACAAATGGCAGCAATCTTTTGAACGCCACATTTATTCATCAAGCTTATCGCCTGGGTTGCATCTGGGTCATCTTTAGGTTCGGGAATTCTAAGTGTCCAATCATCTAATGTTTCGTGGGATAAGTTTCTCCAATCCCCAGTAACTGAAAGTGCTCCTAAAGTCGCTCCATGATAAGACTTTTGCCTAGCTACAATAATTTTTTTTTGTTTTATATCTCGCGCCATCTTTAACGCATTCTCTATACTTTCTGCCCCAGATACCGTGTAAAAAATTTTACCTTTTAATTTAAGTAATTTTAATAAGCTATTAGTCACATTTTCTTTTAAACTGAAGTCTGCCTTGGGCGAGGCCATGGAAAAGGACACCATTTGTTTTTGAATACTCTGAATTATTTCGTCACAACTATGTCCAAAACTCGCCTGACAACTAAGTGAAGATAAATCGTAGACTTTTTTATTATCTTTTAAGGACAAGATATGATTGGCAGCAGATTCAAACTCAAAATGCTTTGCTTTTGATTGATCTGTCCATGTGTAAAAATAGTTTTTCATGTCATTCCTAGACTAATTTAAATTCTTTTCCAAATTCACTGTCTTGTAATTCAAATCTTAATTTCTTGAAATTGTCATCATGGACCTCACAGCCTCTCCAGAACTCAGAAAAACATTTATTTCCGTCAGTGAGATCAATTGCTCCGCCTCCACATGTGAAAGAGGGGTCTTGTGCTCCAGATTCATAATGTGAGCAAATAGATTTAGGAAATTCTTGGTGGTCAGTTAGTAGGCTAATAAGAGCAGAAATTGAATTTACATTTTCAATCTCTCTTTTCAGAATATTGTAACGAGCATGGGTAGTTGAGCTGATAGAAGATTGGTCTTCAAGCACCTTTATTTCTTCGCCAAGACAGTGATTTGTATGGAAGAGAACTTTATTATCACCAGTATAACAAGAAAGGACTTCTTCTTTTATTTCTGGAGTTATTTCTAAATGAGCACCACCTTCAATTGTAGAGAGTAAATAATTATGGCCAGATGTCACAGGGGCTGACAATAATTTATCCTTGATGTTCTGTAATTTATTTTCTTTGAGAAGTTTTCTTACTAACAAAGGCCAGATAAGTCCAACTTTAGCATTTTGAGTATTGATATTATTAACACCAACCACGCATCCAAGGGAGTTTACTCCCATCATACCTACGCATCCTACAAGAGAAAAGTTGACAGAACTAAAAATATCTTTAGTTGCAGGGGTTTTAACTAAACAGACATAGTTCTTTGCTGTTCCATGCATGTCCCAAGTTTGTCCTGTAAAAACTTTTTTACCGCGCTGGACATGAATTGTACTACATCCTTCTTCTGGCAAGGTGAGATCTCTAAAATCAGTATAATTATTGAGGATCACTATATCTGTTAATGAAATGTTTGCTCCTTTATAAATCCCTTCCATTTCGAAGGTTAACTCAGGAGCAAATTCTTTTGAAATATTCCATTGTTTAAGTGCTAGATCATCAAGATGTGGTTTTACTGATGGGTTTTTTGCCAACATGAGTTCGGTTCTAATTTCTACCAGTTCTTTTATGCCAGATTTAAACTCCTCTCCATGCTGTTTACCCCATTGGAGAGGAGTATCTGTGGCAGAATAATCTATTAATGGGAAACCTTGATCGATCATTAGCTACCTTCTTTTAAATAACGCTTCATCATAGAGAATGTTGGATTCACAAGATATCTACCGTTAATATTTTGAAACTGTTTTGCAAATGTATGAGGAAAGACTCCTGTAAACCAACCAATACCATTTTTTAAATGAATTTCTTCATATTGATACATTTGTATTTCATGAGTTAGCTTTTTATCAAATGCTTCCTTTGTAAAATGAAATTTTATATTATTCTCAGAAATATTCCTAGCCGCTCTATAAAAATTTGAAAAGGCAAACTCATCACCATCCCAAGTACTAATCAGCATAAGTGGGTTTGATAAAAATAAATTCTCACGGATGAAAACTTGTCCTGCCTGACCTCCTAAATAGGTCATGGTGCAATCTGGTGTAATCATTTTAATATTTGACGCAAAAAACTCATTTTCATCATACCTATAAAATGAGGAGCATGTTTCATTGAATACAAGTGAGGTTTTATACTTTGTACAAAGCTTTCTAAGTTCTAGAAGAAAATGATGGGGGACAAAGTCCATGAGCTTTTGCCTAATCGGTTCTATCCAAACACTGAGATAGCTGCCTTTTTGTAATTCCTTTTCAACTGTTTTAATTAATTCATCATGGTTTTGGATAGTAGGATGATCTAAATGTGTGACAGGAAAAAATTTATCATCATTTATTGATAAAGACCTTGATAAGAAGGATCCGGTACCAAAGTGATGACCTTCAAAAGTTAGCATATGGTTTCTTTTTGTAGCTATCTCTTTAAAGTAAAGTGTTTTTACAATTTTATCTACGCATTCTGATTGACCTGAAGTTGAATACCCATGTCTTAAGTTTTCATGAATAAGACCAAAGTTAAAGGTCATATGTTCTAAAAACCTTTCACTTACAAAATTAGAAAGACAAACTTTATTGATTAAATATGGTAGTTGTTTATGAAGGTAATTTGAATCAAGGTCTTCTATACCGATAGGACAAGTAGATAAATCGGACAAATTGATTGCAGATAAGTTCCATTGCAATTGAGAAGTATAATAAAATACATCTCTGTATTTTTCATTATCAGGATAATCTTCTCTAAGATACATTAACTCATGCGCACCTAAGGAAAGATTTATCCCCATCATCGTTGCAGCAAGACGATCTCTGTTTCTGCCATGAATTTTTTCTACACCTTCTTGTTGTGCCATCATATAAAGAGCATATCGCAAATATCGACCTATACCTTGTCCCTGAAGCTCTTTTCCAATTGTGGTATCAATCATATAAAAGGCCTTATGATTTTCCATATGAGGATCTTGTCTCACGCCTCTTTCTAAGGGATTTGTTTTTAGACTTGCGGAAAATGCGATTCCTAACAATTGTTCTTTCTTTTGGAGAGCGAAGCATAAAGAGCTTTCTGCTTCAGCAGTTGCTCGAAAGACCGATAAGGAGGTCTGCCTTGAAGGTTCATAAGTAGATTTTTGAAGAATACTTATATCTTGTTCGAATCGATCAAAGTTATCCTTATTTATTCTTATAAAGTCGAGTTTATATTTCTCTTTGAAAAACTCTATTAAATATTTGAAAGACTGTTTACCATTTGAAGAGCCTTTAAGAGTTTCCAATTTCTGAGTAAGTAGTTTCTCATGCCATTGATAGAGTTCTTCTGTAGAACGATTGATAGATTCTACAGAATCTACTAGTGAAATTTGTTTTCCTAAAAAGATGTCCTCAGATAGGGCAGTTAGGCGCTCAAATAAGAATGTTAAATCTTTTTCAGAAAAACCTGTATTGAGTCTAAATCTTAAAGTCTTGCTACCAGCAGGATAATAGAGGAGACCATGATCAAATCGTTTACCTATAAACTTGGCCACATCTTCTGTATTTTTAAAATCAAAAGAAAAGGCAAGTCCATTTGATCTAGGGTATTCTATATGATCAGAATAAGTCTTAATTAGCTGATCGAGCTTAGTTCTAGCATCTCTTTCTAATCTTTTAATTTTATTTTGCGCTTGATCTAAAGCAAGTCCATGAAGATATCCCCTTATTACTGAAGCGACTTGAAACTCGTGATGAATTTCTGAGTCTTGATGAGCATGGTGAGAGAGTATAAGGCCTACCTGGGCCTTCTTGGCACAAACGACATAGCTAGGAAATAATTCTTCGTCATTGATCCCTTTGAGATTAAGTTCACGATGCCAAAAAAATTCTCTTCCTAAATGAAACCCAGTTTGTACTTCGTCGTGGATAATAGGAACTTTAAAAGATTGGGCCATGACTAAAAGGGCAGAATGATACCTATTTGTAAGGTATCTATCTCCACCTTCACACTGCATGGGCTCGATTATGATTGAAAAGATCTTTTTAGTTAATAGTTTCTCTCTAACATCTAATAAAGATTTAACTTCTGCCGCTATGTTTTGATCATCATTCCAAATGTCTGGTGTTTGAAACTCTCTAGCCGGTGCCAAGTCCCAAACTTTACACCACTCTTTTGGAAAATTATAATTCATTTTTCCAGAAAGATCTTCTGGAACAAACGAATATTCAGTTTCAAAGCCTTCCCATTGAAAAGGCTCTCTTTTGGTTTTATTCCATGTAGAACAAAGGCTAACAAGCATACGTCCATGGAATGATCCTTCAAAGGCCAGCACTTTATTTGCTTTTGGGTTTATTCTTCTTGAGTAGCAATATCCAAGTGCCGTTTCATTAGCTTCAGCACCAGAGTGACAGTAGGTCAATGTTAAGTCTTTAAAACCACTTTTTCTTTGAAGAAAATCTCGAAATCCTTTTTTTACTTGTTTGAAATTTTCGGTATTAGGATCATTGATCCATGATTCTAAGAAATGAGCAGAACCCATAAACACAGTTGGGGAAAACCCAAGACCTAATGTTGCAATCTGAGAAGCAGCATCCATGAAATAATGGGGGGCACCTGATTTTGATTGTGCCGCCATATAGGGCCCATTAGAATGTCTGAGATCCGTAAGATATGTTTTCTTTTCTGCGGGTATCATATCATTGGAATAATATACTTTTAATTTCAAACTAGAATAGTCAGAATCTTCCTTGTTTATGAGTGGCAACTTCATAGTACACCTTTATTATTCAATATTGTTATCAATTATTGATTCAAGAAATTTAGTAAAATTATGTTCATTACTTTCCATCATTTTCGGAAACATAGAAATAGGAGTCATTCCTGGGAATGTGTTTATTTCATTAATATAAATACTTCCATTTTGGTTTAGAAAAAAGTCTATTCTAGAAAGATGTCTAAGCTTAAGTGAAGTAAAGGCTTTGATTGCAAGCTCTTTCATTATGATGATATCTTTTGTTTCAAGTCCTTTTGCTTCTACGTTTGTGATGGCCTTACTTGTTTTGGAATATTTTTGATCAAAATCATAAAATTGGTTTGGGGCAATTATCTCACCGGGATTTGTGGCGATGACTTTACCTTCATATTCATAGACTGCCATTTCTAATTCCCTCCCCTCAATACACTTTTCAATCAATACATAAGGAGATAATTCGAAAGCATGTTTAATGGCCATTTCTAAATCCGACTTATTTTTAACAAAGTAGCACCCTAGTGAACTCCCTTGACTAGAAGATTTTACAAATATTTTTTTTTCAGTTTCGAGAAAATTTTCGGACTTTAATTTATTTTCATTATTTATCTGATCGATGAAAAGGAAGGGAGAGTTTGGAATATTTAAAGCGTTAAACCATAACTTTGTTGAGATTTTATTAAAGCAAAGGGCACTGGCTTCTGGTCCACATCCAAGATAGGCAAGTTTCATCATTTCAAAAACTGATTGAATTTGCCCTGTTTCGCCGGGAGGGCCATGAAAGCACGGTATAGCAAAATGAAGTTGTGTTTCTTTCTGTATCTGAGCTTCAAAAAGAATACCACCTTTTCTTAGCTCAACAACGCAGCCTCTTTCATCTTTTCTCGTTCCGTCTTTAGTCATCTCAACATAGAATATATTGTATTTATTAATTTTTTCTAATTGAGACTTAATATACTTGGCCGAGATAAGTGATATCTCGTGCTCACTTGCGCCACCACCACAGATTAGTAGAATATTTTTTTTATTCATAATATACCTCTTCCAGGAGGAGCTTACCTTAATTCTTTAGGCATTTTGTCAGCGTTTAGATCAGTAAATTTTGCTTCTAACTCTTGATTTGAATAAGTTTCAGAATTTCTTTCACCATAGGCCCTTAATGATACTGACTGACTTTCCATTTCAATGTCACCAATAACCATCATGAAGGGAGTTTTTGATTTTTGAATTTGTCTTGTTTTATATCCCATAGACTCATTTCGGTCATCTACTCGAATTCTAAATCCCTTTGAATTTAAATCTTCACAGAGTTTATTAGCATAGTCTAAATGTGTTTCATTATTAACTGGAACAATGACTGCTTGTTCATGCGCTAACCAAAAAGGAAAATTTCCGGCAACATGCTCTAAGTAAACTCCGAAAAATCTCTCTAGACTTCCGAGTAAGGCCCTGTGAATAACGACAGGCTTTTCATCTTGTCCATTTTTATTAGTAAACTTTAATCCAAAACGTTCTGGTAATTGGAAATCTAACTGAATAGTCCCTAGTTGAAAATATCTTCCAATCGCATCTGAGATTTCTACATCAATCTTTGGGCCATAAAATGCGCCGTCACCTTCTTTTATATCAAAATCAAATCCTGACTTTTTGAGTGCTTCGGTGAGAGCGTTTTCAGCAATGTCCCAAGTTTTATCATCTCCTGACTTTTTTTCAGGCCGTGTAGACAGATGAACCTTTATCTTTTTAAATCCAAAATGTTTATAACAAATAAAGAACATTTTCATGAGTTTTTGAATTTCTTCCTGAATACCTTCCATAGCGATGAAGACATGGGCATCATCTTGGCAAAATGTTCGAACCCGTGTGAGGCCAGCTACAGCGCCAGCTTTCTCATAACGGTGAAGTCTGCCAAAATCAGCATATCTCATGGGGAGATCGCGATAACTATATTTATAATGTTTAAACATAAGCATGTGACATGGACAGTTCATCGGTTTAACAGCATATTCTCTTTCATCAATTTTTGAAAAATACATATTGTCTTTGTAATGTTCATAATGACCACTAGTATGCCAGAGGTCACTATCTAAGATTTGTGGAGTTATCACTTCACTATAATCGAACTTTCGATAAATTCTTCTCATGAATTCAATTAATTCATTATAAATAAATGCACCTTTAGGCATAAAGAAAGGCGAGGCAGGAGCAACAGTTTCAAAATGAAATAATTCTAATTCTTTTCCGAGTTTTCTGTGATCTCGTTTTTTAGCCTCAGCTAAAAAAGTGATATGTTCCTTAAGATCTTGTTTTTCGAGAAAACAAGCAGCGTAGACTCTTTGAAGCATTTGTCGCTTTTCATCTCCACGCCAATAAGCTCCAGCAGTATGGAGCAGCTTAAAATAGGGAACGAGGTCTCTAGTAGTCTCCACATGGGGGCCACGACAAAGATCAATAAAGCTACCTTGCTCGTAGCAAGAGATTTCTTCGCCATCTGGCAAGTCATTAATAAGCTCAACTTTAAGCTCTTGACCCTTATCCTGAAAGAACTTTAAGGCCTCTTCACGCGGCATGACCTTACGCTCGATAGGCATATTCTCCTTAATCATGGCCTTCATGGTCTTCTCTATTTTTTTGAGGTCTTCGTCAGTGATCTTATAGTCCATTTCTATATCATAATAGAATCCATGTTCAATGGTGGGCCCAACCCCAAATTGTGGGGTCTGATCTGGCCATAATCTCTCTATGGCCTGAGCTAAAAGGTGAGCTGTAGAATGTCTTGTTGTCTCTAAATCAAATTTCGCCATTGTAACCTCTCGAAATCACGTTGTGCTTCGTATTCTTACATGCATAACTGTAACAACGTAAAGATATTAAATCAATGAGTTAAAGACTAAAGTTTACAGGGTTATCTGTCTTTTTTGACTTGAAGCGTGAAGCTATGGTATGAATCTTACAGTTGTGATAGATGTTGCAACAAATTTACAGTTAATTCTTTTAGGGGAGTCAAAAATGATGGATCAGAATATTATGGGACAAGTTGGAAGTGGTTCAATTGAATCAGATCCTTCTCTCGCTTTTCTTAAATTTAATGAAGATCTCATTCCTTCTGCAGATGTTCTTAATACCTATGATATCGGTCGAGCATTCTACAATTTAGGTAAGATTCACTATGACAAGTCTGATTTAAATGCAGCCGAAGAAAATCTACTCAAGGCCTTAAAATGTACTGAAAAACCAAGAGATACTTTTTCAATCTTTAAAATCTTGGGATTCCTTATAAGAATTGCATCTGAAAAACTTGAAGATGAGAAGGCTGGCTCCTATATTTCAAATGCAGAAGAGCTGATCGAAGAACTTTCAACGGTTCTTGGAACTTTAACAGCTGAATACTTTTATAATGCGGGGATTGTTAAAAATTATTCAGGAAATTTTGAAGAAGCAAAAGAAAATTTTGAACTAGCTTATAAGAAAGCAAAAGAAGAAAATGAGCCAGAAGTACTTGCAAAAACATTACTTGCTCTTGCAATTAACTGCTATAACAGAAAAAACTTTGAAGGTGCTCTTGATTATCTTAACCAATTGAGCCAATTATTAAAAATTATCAAAAAGAGCTACCTGTCAGGTGCAATGTACCTTTTTTCAGCTAAGATTTATTTAGAAATGGACCTTCATGAAAATGCGATCCATTACTTTAAAAAAGCGAATGAGACATTACAAGAAAAGAAATGCTGGAACCTATATGGATATATTCTGCTAGGTAAAGGTGCTGTTCATAAAAGATCTGGGAACTATGAAAAGGCACTTCTTTATTATCAATTAGGCTTAGAGTCAGTTGATACTCAAGTATTTAAACGATTAACTACTCTTCTTAGAAATGAAATCGAAGATGTAAATGATAGTAGTGTCGATCTTTATTTAGACAGAACAAATAGAAAGGTGAAAGAAAAGAACCTTGGAACAATCGACTTTAAACATCGTTTTGTATTATTAGAGATTTTATTTCTTTTGGCCAAAAATCCAGGTCAATATTATGACAAAGAGCATCTCGCTAAATCGATATGGAAAGATGAGTACAATCCTCTGATTCACGATAAACTAATTTATACATCAGTCAGTCGGCTCCGAAAATTAATTGAGCCAAAAAACGATAAAGGTGAGAAACGTAAATATATTATTCGTGGAAAAGATGGATATACTTTTAATCCTATGGTGAAGATTAGATTCCATATGGAAAGTAAAACCAATGAAGATAAGATTATTGGAAATGTTGAACTAAGTTCACCTGTTTAATTCTCTAAACTGGAAAAGGACTTGCGGTTTTTAATAATTTTTGTATTTATTTCTCTCTTTAGTCAGGTCGTCACTGCAAATAATGTTCACTATTATGAAGATGTGGCCTTATTTAGAATTCAAAAGAAAACGGTCTTTTTCTCAGACTTAAGAATATATTTAAAAGAATACAACTCATTTCGATGTCTTCAAAGAAACTCTCGGATTCTATCTAATCTAAAACTTGACTTTAAGAGTATAGATAAAGTTCCAAGATTGGAACCAAATTATAAGTCTATTAATCTACATAAGAATTTTTTAAATGGAGTCATTAAATTGATTAAAATGCAGGTTTTTAGCTCTCGACACAATGTTTCTGTTTCATCTAAATTACTAGCTCACATGAATACTAAGAAGTGTGGATTACCTAAGTTTTCTAAGTGGAGCAATGAACTTAAATCTCTTTTACAGATGGAACTCTATGTTTTAGAACGATTTCCTTTAAATAATAAAAATGATTATAAAGAACTCAATTTATTTATTGATTCTGTGAATGATAAAGTTAAACATGCAGTCTACTTCTAATTACTCTTTTGAAACCTACAGTTACAACAATAATGAACGCCTTGGAGAATTAAACGATTTTTACTCCTTAGATAAATCTGAATTCAACTTCCCATGGAGTAGTGAAGAATGGGAAAACGTCGGATTGAGTGATGATCAGCATTATCTAGCAGGAATTTATATGGATAAGATCTTAATTGGATTTATATTGTTTCGATTAATATTACCTAATGAACTTTCACATCTTCTTAAAATACTCATTTCGGTTAAATTTAGAGGCCGTGGTCTAGGTGATGAATTACTTCGCTACGCGTCGGACGAATTGAGTGAAAAAGGTTTCATGAAAATGTATTTAGAAGTCGAAAAAGACAACCTCAGCGCACAAAGGTTTTATTTAAAGCATGGATTTGAAATCATTCATTGTAAAAAGAAATTTTATAGCAATGGACAAGACGCATTGATGTTGCAGCGTGTTTACTCTCAAAACAATAGAAAATATTCACAAAAAAGCCAATAATTTTGCTATTTTGTATATTGTTTGTTAATTGATAGATGATCATGTTGATCATTTTATTTTCTTTAGGGAATTAAGTTAGTTAATTCTTTGGGGGGTGGGTTTTACCGACCCTTTTTTTTTATGGTTTTAAGACAAGAAAGAACAGGAATAGATAAAAAATTTTACGAGCTGTGTTCAAAAGTTGTGTCCGATGAAGGGCTTACAATTTATGACATGGACTACTTACCCGGATCACATTGTTTGAGACTATATATTACACAAGGTGAGACTGATACTGCGGTTATAGAAGATTGTGCGAAGATAGATAAGGCATTATCACCTTTCATTGATGAAAGTGAGTGGATGCCTGAAATATTAAATTTAGAAGTTTCATCACCTGGACTTTTTAGACAATTGACGACTGTAGAGCATTTTGAACTAGTTTGTGGAAAAGATATTAGTCTTAACCTCAAACAAAATATTGCTGAATATATTAAAGGAAGAGAAAAGGTAAATAAGAAACAAAATAAAGCAAAGAATGTTATTTGCAAATTGTTAGCAGTTAAGGAAGAAAGTTTGGAAGTTGTGGCATTTGGCCTTAAAATATCACTACTATTTACAGAAATTAAAAAAGCGAATTTAGAAACTAAGTTATAGGCCATCTGGGCCAAGAGAATTAAAAGGAAACAGTTATGAACTTTTCAGAGTTGGGACGAGTAATTGAGGCATTAGGAAAAGATAGAGGTATCGAAAAAGATATCGTTATTAAAGCAATTGAACAAGCGTTCTTAGTCACTGCAAGAAAGAAATTTGGTATTCAAGGTGAATATGAAACAAAGTATAATGAATCTGATGATGATATAGAAATTTTTCAATATAAAAATGTTGTAGATGATGTTCGCGATTCAATTGTTGAGATTGACCTCCTCGCGGCAAAAGCATTAGATGAAGAAGTAGAGATTGGAGATCAACTTGGTATAAAAATTGAAAATCCAAATTTTACTAGAGTTGATGTTCAGACTGCACGTCAAATTATTTTTCAAAAAGTACGTGATGCTGAGAGAGAAATATTATTTAAAGAATATAAACATAGAGAAGCTGAGCTGATTACAGGTATTGCTAGAAGATACGAAAGAGGTAATATCATCGTTGATCTAGGTAAAGCTGATGCAATACTTCCACGTAGAGAAGTCATTCCTGGAGAGAATTTTAAACCAGGCGATAGAATTCAAGCTTATTTAACTGAAGTTGTTATGACTAATAGAGGTCCTGAAATTAGATTATCAAGAACTTCTCCAATGTTCTTAGTTAAACTATTTGAAATAGAAGTTCCAGAAATTCAAGATGGTACAATCGAAATTAAATCAGCTGCTAGAGAACCTGGACATAGGGCCAAGATAGCAGTTCTATCAGTAGATAAAGATATTGATCCTGTAGGTGCATGCGTTGGTATGAAGGGATCAAGAGTTCAGAACATTGTAAATGAACTTCAAGGTGAAAAAATTGATATTGTAAAATGGTCTGATGACATTGATGTATTTGCAAGGATGGCCTTGGCTCCTGCAGATATTACAAACACGCAGATTGATAATGAAGATAGATCAATGGACGTTGTTGTTGAAGAAGATCAATTAGCGTTAGCGATTGGTAGAAGAGGTCAAAACGTTAGACTTGCTGCTATGTTATCTGGATATAAAATAAACATTATCTCTAAGGCGAAACTACAAGATAAGATCAAACTTGCTGTTGAATCCTTAGTACAAATTCCAGGTCTCAGTGAAACGAAATCTCAGGTTCTTGTTCAAGCTGGAATTATGGCCATTGGCGACTTTATATCTCTAGACCCTGCAGAACTTGCAGAAATACTTGAAATTGAAGTAACAGAAGCTCAAGCGTTAATCACGACTACGACAGACATGATTGAAAGGAGTGAGATTAATCTTGATACCGAAGAAGTAGAAGACGAATTGGTTGCAGCTTCTGCAGTACCTGCTTATCAAGGAATTTTGAAAAAATCATCTGGTGAAGATGGTGAAAATGATGCTGAAAAATTCTCTGATGCTGAAAGAAGACTTAGAGAAGAACTTGCAGCTTTTAAATTAAAGTAATTTTTTAAAAAAATATTGAGGAAGCTACTAAATGAAAATTTTTGAATTAGCAAATGAAATTGAAGGCGAAATAACTCCATTACAATTGGTTGAGAAATTAAAAGGATATGGGTTTGCGGTTAGAAACCATATGTCTACCTTATCTGAGGAAGAAGTTATTAAATTTCATATACACTTAGACCAAGAAAAGAAGGCTTTAGAAGAAGCTGAAGGCACTAAGAAAAAAACAAAGAAAAAAGTAACGAAGAAAAAGGCAGCTAAAAAGAAAATTGCAAAGAAAGTTGCAAAGAAAGTTGCAAAGAAAGCTGATAAAACTTCTGTGGACGATAGCGAAAAAGTAACGGCGAAGAAAACTAAAACTGTCAAAAAGAAAACAGTGATTAGAAGAAAATCTGGAGAAAACGAAACTCTGAAGGCGGAAGAAGCTGCAAATCAGTTAGAAGAAAAGAGTGTTACAAAAGAAGCCTCTTTGGATACAGAAGCACAAACACAAGTAGCTTCTTTCTCTGAAAAAAAGAATGCTCCGATAGGAGGTCTTAGAGTTGTAAAAGATGCTGGCAAGCCTCATGAAGAGTTAAAAGCTGACGCGACTGAAGAAGAAAAAGCTCTCTATAAAGAAAAAATACATAAGTTTACTCCTGTTTTTATACCGGAAGGTAAAGAGGAGATAAAAGAAGAAAAGAAAGAAACCAAGCTCACAACAGATCCTATTGAAAGTGATGATAAAAAAGACAATGCAGATAATACAACGACTGCAAAAAAGCGAATGGGTGGTTTAGCCTCTCTCATGTCTGGTAAAAAAGGTGCTACTCGTTCTCAGGTTCTTAATGAAACGAGATCAACTTCCGAACTAAAGTCATATGCAGCTTTAAGTACTCTTGGACGTCCTATTTATACTCAATTAAAGAGGAAGAGAATTTATTCTGGCCCTTCTGACAAAACAGAGATCACTGAAATAAAAGAAGCAAAAAGAATTATTCAATTACATGGTGGTGGAACAGTAAAACAAATTGCTAAAAAGCTATCTATCAAAGTTAAAGATCTTATCGATATGATGCTCGAAATCAATCTATTATGTAGAGCTGATGATTTTATTGGAATCAAGCTTGCTTCTCATGTAACAAATCTCTATGATTACAGAGTAGAGGACATAAAGTTCAATGAAGATAAGGTAATTGGAAAAGAAGAATTAAGCTATGACCAAAAGTCATCTCTTCCATTAAGAAATCCAATCATCACAATCATGGGCCATGTTGATCATGGTAAAACGACTTTGTTAGATTATATAAGACAAACAAAAGTTACTGATGGAGAAGCAGGTGGGATCACTCAACATATCGGTGCATACTCAGTAAAGATTGGAAAACAAAAACTCACATTTTTGGATACTCCAGGCCATGCGGCATTTGCTTCAATGAGGCAACGTGGAGCTGATGTTACAGATATAGTAGTACTCGTAGTTGCAGCAGATGATGGAGTTATGCCTCAGACTAAAGAATCTGTTAAATTCTGTCAGAATGCTGGAGTCCCAATCATTATTGCTGTTAATAAAATAGATAAAGAGGAAGCAAATCCAGACAGAGTTAAAAATGAATTAACTGAATTTGAAATCACGCCAGAAGAATGGGGTGGGACAACTCAATTTGTGCCAATTTCTGCACTTAAAGGTGATGGAGTAGACTCTTTATTAGAGGCCATAGCATTACAAGCAGAAATACTTGAATTACGTGCTGATCCTAAAAGTAAAGTTGAAGGTACAGTGATTGAATCTAAAATAGAAGGAGGACGTGGTGCAGTTGCAACAATCCTTATTCAAAATGGAACATTAAAAAAAGGTGATAGTTTAGTTGTTGGTGAGACATATGGACGCGCTAGAGGAATTATGGATAGTCTTGGTAAAACATTACAGTCCGCAGGACCATCAATGCCAGTTCAAATACTAGGACTTAATTCGACTCCTTCACCTGGAGACACGCTAAATATTGTTAAATCAGAACGTGAAGCTAAGAAAATTGTTGAAAATAGAATTTCAGAAAAACGTGCTCTTGATATTGCAACACCAACTAAGAAAGTTTCACTTGAAGACTTTTTTGGGACTGCTGCAAATGAAGGTGTTGAACAGAAGACGCTGAACCTTATTATAAGATCAGATGTTCAAGGTTCTTTTGAGGCGATTAAACAGGCCATACTACCTCTTACAAATGAAGAAGTTGAAGTCAAAATTATTGGTGGAGGCGTAGGCCCTATTACTGACAGTGATGTTCAATTAGCTGACTCTGCTGAGGCCATTATTATAGGCTTTAATATGAGACCAAATACCACAGCTCGTCGACTTGCTGATCAAAAAGGCATTGAAGTCAAAACATATTCAATTATCTATGAATTAATCAATGAAGTAACCTTGGCACTTGAAGGACTCCTTGAATCTGCTTACGAAGAGAAATTTATTGGACGAGCAGAAGTTAAAGAACCATTTACTGTACCAAAAGTTGGAACTATTGCAGGTTCTGTGGTTATTGATGGAAGTATCAAGGCTGGATGTAATGTTCGTCTTCTTAGAGAAGGTAAAATTATGTTTGATGGGAAAATGTCATCACTTAAGAGATTTAAAGACGATGTTAAAGAAGTGAAAAATGGCTTTGAATGTGGTGTTGGACTTGAAGGCTATAATGACATCAAAATAGGCGACCTTTTTGAAGCCTATATACTTGAAGAAAGAAAAAGAACTTTAGAAGAGGTTGCAAAAGAAACCACTTCTTCTGCTAGCTTATAGGAGTCGATTATTTCTGGGAAAAAGAATTTCAAAAAAGACCGTTTTCAAGAAAGTTTATTAAAAGAGATAAACGGTCTTTTGAGAAAAGATATCGCAGATTCAAGATTGCAGTTCATGACTTTTACTAAAGTTGACCTCAATGCCGATTATTCAGATGCTACAATTTATTGGGATACCTTTGATCCTGAAAAAAAGGAATCTATTGATGATGCACTAAAATCAGTATCTGGAAAACTTAGATCTTCTCTTGCATCTATTCTTAATGTCAGACATACTCCAGCGCTTAATTTTAAATACGATTCTCAATATGAATCAGAACTTGCTATTAGTGAATTACTAGACAATGAAAGTAAAAAAAGGAAGTCTTTATAGTTTCCTGGCCCATGGAAAATCAAATCACCCCCAAAATTTTTAACATCTATAAACCAATAGGAATGACTTCTGGTGACGTCGTCCATCACTTTAAAAAGAATCTTCTAAGACCTTTTGGAAAGATTGGCCATTTTGGAACGTTAGACCCATTTGCTGAGGGAGTTTTGCTTATTGGCGTGGGGGGCTCATGTCGACTTTCAGACTATGCCCACGAATTCTTGCCTAAAACTTATCTCGCTAAAGGTCTCGTCGGATCAAAAATGACTACAGGAGATAGAGATGGACAGTTACTCGAAAAAAAACCTTGGGAACATCTAACTCAAAAAAATAATGATGAATTTCAAAATATATTTAATCAATTTTTAGGAGATTATAAGCAAACTCCTCCAGCATTTTCTGCCACGAAACATAAAGGTAAAGCTTTATATAAATGGGCGAGAGACGGGGTTATAATTAATAAGCCTCCAGTTAAAAGAAAAATTCATACTATTGAATTCATTTCGCTTAATGGGCAAGAATTAACATTTCGCGTAACAGTTTCCACAGGAACTTATATTAGAACATTATTTGAAGATCTAACTGAAAAGTTAGGTACTGTGGGTCATTTGATAGTTTTAAAGCGTGAGTCTGTGGGTCCGATTTCCTCAAATGATGGGTTACTTAAAGAAAATTGGCCTATAAAAGAGGTCGACCAATCTAATATTCATTATTATGAAATGTCTGAATTACTGCCATTTCAATCTACTACTCTTACCAGAGATCAAGAAATACGTTACGGAAATGGGATTGCTCAGAGCTTGATAGAGGTTGAAAAAATAATAAGACCTCCAAATAGTCTAGAACTTACACATTATTTAGCAGATAAACCCTTTCTATGGGTTTATGGCGCATCTAATAACCTAATTGGTCTAGGTGAGGTTGTTGATAATACGGTTAAGACTTGTTTTAACCTACCCAAAAACCATTATAAAAGACTAAAATCATTGTAGAAAAGGTATTTCAATGCGTGCTATACTTGCAACAATGAATTTCTAAATGGAGAAAGCTGTGAGTAGTTCTATACTGGCGTTAATAATTGCCATTTTGTTAACAATCGGTCTCATTGTCAAAATAGGGGTCATCAGTTTATCAATAGGTGCCTTTTATTTTTTATTCAGTAAAAAGAAATTAACAGTATTGCAAACAGGTCATGGAGCAAATGGTTTTGCATTTGCTTTTGAATGGAATGCCGCTCGTGAACCAATTTCAATTAATCAAATCCAAGTAAAACTTTATAATCCGTTTAGTACACCGACAGAAATAGAAGTTACGAGAGAATTTGCTCCACAAAAAGATGACTTCGGAATAGATGTAGACATGGGTCCAGGTTTTACAAAACTGTTATCAATTGCTGGATTTGACGATGCTGGAATTACAATAATTCTATCTTCTAAAGAAGGTGTGACAACTGTTTTTAATATGAAAGCATTCGCTTTTAAAAGCAAAATGGAAGATTCAAAACAAACAGTTGCTGTTTGGGAGTTAGACAATAAAAAAGGGCCCACAAAAAAATTTTACCATACTGTATCAAGATCATTTATTGCAGAACCATTACCTTCTACCGGAAATAAAACACTGAAAATAGCATCTAACCCTGAGTTTGCTGGTGAGTTTACTGCAGCTGCAGCTGGTGGCGATGGTGAAGCTGTTGAAAACTTTTCTGTTAGTAAGGTTTGGATTGAAGATGGTTGCATTGTTTGTAATGCGTGCGAAGACATCTATGAAGAAGTTTTTGAGGTTACTGCTGATACTTGCCTGATAAGAGATGGTGCTCCCTTGGATGATGGGCTAAAAATTCTTGAAGCATCTGACGCCTGTCCTGTTGAGGTTATTAAATTTAATAGAGCTTAAATAACTTCACTATTTTGTGTTAGAAAAAATCTGTTAAAATACTGTAAGTTATTGAATAGATTATTCATTGCTCTGTCATCAAGCTGTTTTATCTCCAAAGAAGCAATCTAGTTAATCATAAAAGATTTATATCAGATGTGTACACTGTGTTTCTAGAGAAATCATTCACATAACATACTAACTTATTTCATATTTAGTCACAAAATACCGATAGAGAGAGTATGATATTTAATAGTTTATTAAAAGCTTTATCAATTTCAATTCTCTTTGTTAATTTTGCTACGGCCCAAAATCCACAAGCTGAAGAAAATCTTAGCTTTTCTGATTTTATAAAGAAAGCTAGACGGGCATATTCACAAGCAAGAAGACAAAGAAAAAATCGCAAATCACAAAGCAAGAGAAATTCAGCTCTCATAAGACCAGAAGGATTTAATATCGGGGTCGAAGAGAAGTTAAACCAAGACAGCGGAGTCTGTGTTGGTTGTAAAGAAGTCATGCCATTAACTAAAAATGTATTATCCATACTAGATAAATTACAAAAAGCGATGCCCAATCAATCAATACCCATATCTGAAGAAATATCTTCATTAAAAGCGCATTACTATATCACACGAAAAATTTCAGAACTTTCAAATCTAAATTTAAAGAATAAAAATTGTCCATTAGGTTTAGATTTACTGAATAATAATTCCAAAGGAGCATATAGTAAAAATAAAACTATTCTGTTCAGCTCATCTATACCTTTAAAAGAACTTAATCAGCTTCAAATCAATAGAGAAAATAGTGGACATCAGCTTTATGTGATGAGAACTAATATAAAAGACAAGTTTATCATTGTTGAGGTTGTAGAAGGTCATGAACCAACTATCTCCTTAGTCCAAATGGAGTATTTTAGTTGGGAAGAGCCTAAGACTGATGCTGCTATTACAAGAGAAATTATCAAAAAAAGAGAATACAAAACTTGGGGACCAAAAACAGAAACTACTTTCGGGATAAATAATAAAATTAGATTAGGTTTTGAAATTGATTATAAAGAAAGTAGTATTAACATTCCTAAAGAACTTCGAATCTTTTCTATGGAAACTAAAACAGATACTCCATTATTTGATATTAAAACTAAGACTGTTCTTTCTACGCGTGATCAAGAAGCAAATATACAGTTAACTAGTGCTGATGGAGATAATATAATAGCTGAATTCACAGCAGAAATCGATGGTGACCTGAAACTCGGAATCCCTATGGAATTCTCTATCAGTGATAATTATGGTTTAAAAAGTAAAGTATCAGTCATGAATAAGGGGGCTGTTGAGGGATCGTTCGACTTTATCGGGAATGGAAAACAATACTTTTCATTAAAGATACAAAACAATAAAGATCGACGAAAAATTACTATTAATAAGGAGATTCAATTAAATGATTCAGACAGAATAAGCTTTCAAATGTCAAAATCATCTGACGATAAAGAAACTGGCGCCTGGCTCCGTTTCGAAAGAAGATTCTAATACGTTATACGCAGGGCCTTTATCTATATGCTCTTTAATATTTATTAATTTTGTGCCTTCTGGATATTCTTAGGCAGAATATCTAGAAAAATCTGGTAACTTTCTAACTGTTCAATTGTTAACTCACCACCTATAAAATTTGCTAAGACATTTATTGAAATATCGTAGAGCTTCTTTTCATCTTCTGTCGCTTCAGCCGGAGCTACATCTTTAGCCGCCTCTTTTATTGCTAACACAGCATCGATCTTTTCCTTTCCTAGTAAATATGTAAGGTATGACTTCTTGCCGACTTCTTCTCCAAGCTGAGTAACAAAAAACTCTTCAGTAAATACTGGATTGTTTGGTGGAAATCCTGCAATTTGATTAACAAGTCCTATCGGCAAGGTCCAAACTGCGAGCTCAGCAGGCGCTAAATCAGCGGGAACAGGAGGGTTCATTCTCCATTGAATAACTTTTAATACTGTTTCTTTTCCGAGTTTATTAAGAAATTCAGCATTAGCAATACTTTCAATCATTGTATAAGCAATAATATTGTCTTCAGTAGCACCATAGACAACATCGTCTATCATCTGAGTAATAATATAATCACTCTCAAAGCTATTATCTAAGTCCTTTTTTCTAACTGTAAGGGTATTTAAAATTGCTCTACCTTCATCTCTATAGTCAACATCCTCAGTTTGTCCAAAAACTATAGGCATATTCAAGATAACTTTATTGAGATATTCAGCTCCATCTTCAGGAAGACCTAAAAGTTCTCTGAATGCAAAAGAATCAGGAATATTCTTGATTAAATAACCTAAACCAATTTCATATTCTTGTTCGTATAATTCACCATTTTCTCTTTTAAACTTAACTGGATTATTAATTGGTGTTCCAGAGGCCAAGTGACTCATCATTATTAATACTTTTGGTGCTATTTCAGGATGGTCCATAAACGATCTTTTTACTTCATCTGATATTGGTCTTCCTGTTTCTCTTTGGAATAATGACTTTGCGGCCATCAATTTATCAGCCCAAACACCTAATACGTATCTATCTGAAGAATAAATATGATCTGGATGAGAGTCTTTAAATCCATTTATAAATTTCCCTGCCTCTCCCACTACTTTAAATCCATCTTCTAAAACGGCCTTTTTAACTGCAGGATCAAAACATGATGTTGGAACATATTTAATTGAAAATAGACCTTCATAAATTATTGCGAGAGGCTTAAGTTCAACTTTCTTTTCAGTTACGATATCATTTTCTGCTTTAATATCATCACTTAATCCTTCATCATCTGAAGCTGTCGGCTTTTCAATTTTTGAAAGAGCACACATATGATCGGGAGTCTTTAGAATATCTAAAAAGAATTGTCCTGCGATCTTAACTGCATCCCTTCTATCATTAATCATAACGCATACTGGATATTGTGCAGTTTGTTCTGGAGAACAACCTGAAACCATAAGATCATCATCAAATATTGTTGCAAATCTTTCCCAGTCTTCAAATACGTCTCTAATGTTATTAAATTCTCTATTACGTGCAAGTAGATATCCTTCTAAAGAGTAGACTGAAAAGTTATCTCTACCATCTCTAAAGTTTCTGTATTTATAGAGTCTATGATGTCTGGCTATTCTATGTTCAATTATTTCCACAAGTGAAGTACCCTCATCAAATCTATTACATGAGGTTGAAAGTCCTGCATTACCATCTGTACAAAAATTAAAGTCTTTCTTTTCAATTCCCTGTGCTTCTAGGACAGGATATAAGTCTTGAAGAGTTGTTTCTACTTTTACAAACTTTGCTTCTTCATCTTCTTTAGTTTTCAACTCAATCTCTCTGGCATAAGCAAATCTTAATGCCGCAATATCATATTTTCCAAACACTGTAAGTTCGTTAAGTGTCGAGATTGCATAATCCATAACGGAGGAGTAAGTAGGTTCATTATGAAGTTTTGATCCAACTCTTGCTCCTAAGGCATCAAGCTCATCTTTTGTATAAAAATTGTCTTTATCAAAAGATCCGATAAAGTTATGTCTTAGGCCTAGGTTATGTCCAAACTCATGGATTAAAGTAGAAGTATAAGAGTAGGGAACAATAATATCTCTTGCCTTCTTTTGAAGTTCTGGAGAAAGGTCATCGAATTCTTTTAATACTTTTGTTCCTGCAATGAAGAACCCTGGTTCATCTTCTACTCCAGGAAGTAAAACTTTAACACTCCCTGCAATTTGCATAAACTCTTCAGAATAAGCGTTGTTTGAACTGAATCTATGAATTTCTTTATCTTTATTAAGAGAACCTTTCTCTAAATCATCTAATCCTTTCATACTTAAATGCGTAGGATTAATACTTGTTCTGAGCTCTTTTTGGATTGAACTTATGGCCTTATGTTGATTTCTCGAAAGCTTTTCTAATGTCTTTTCACTTAGAAGATTATGCTTTTTCATATTAACTTTAAATTTTGAAATAAGATCATTCATTTCATCTGAAGTCATTTGAGCTTTTGCTAATACAGAAGAAGTTGAAGAGTTTCCAGTATTACGTTTCTCAAACGAAACTTCATTTGACTTTTCATCTGGCTTCTCGTTTGTAAGATCAACCATTGATTGCCAGACCCATCTTGTCTGAGAAGTTAATACTCCTCCGTACATATTGACATGGCCTTGAAGAATTTCTCCTGTGTAAGGATGTGTTACTGTTGGAGCATATCCAAGTAGTCCATTAGCAAGAGGATCGTCAATAAGAACAAGTACGTTGTTTCTTAAGTCTCCTGAGGATTTACCTCTTGATTGATAGTCAAATTCAAGTCTAATCCCTGATTTCGATTGTGCAAGGGCATCATTTAAAACTTTTTCAGATTTCTTAGTCGCCTCAAGAATCAGCTTGTTTTCAGGCCTAAAATAAGAATCACTTAAAAAATACTTAACAACATTTGGTTTTGCTTCTGTTCCTGGTGCCCATCTATTTAGTAAGTACTTTTTAACTTTGCGTGAAGAATCATTATTAAGATTTAAAACCATTGTTTTATTCTTAAAGAAACCAAACTTATCATGGTCATGAATTGGGTAAGCTACTGATTTATAACCTTTTGTCTCTAAATCTTTTAACTTCACAAGTGAAAATGAAAACCTTGTTTTAAAAGAAGTATTTGAGAAACCTGTAAGGCCATCTGTATCTTGAACATAATGTTCCCATAAACATTGGCTAAAAGAATTTGCCGTTGTGTATGTTCTCTCTAAATCAATATTAATAACGCCTTTTTCCATTGTATAACCAACAACCTCAGTCGCTCCTTTGATCAGGCATGGAGAGTCTAAAGTAAAAAGGTTAAGAGAGTTAATTTCATTCACTTTTAAATGTGCGAAATCGGGCATAAAGAATCTTCTTTTACTCCAAGTAATATCATTGTTTTCTTGATCACCATTAGTACATTCTCCATTGGCATCAGTTGTACAAGTATAGTCTTTATGTGATCCCGGAATCTTTAAAACGGGATGTGTATTAAGAGGATTATCATTCCATCTGTTCTCTTTATCAAGTTCAAGTACTTCTAAACCATCTTTGGCCCATTGTAGTTTGACAACTTTTTCAGATCCTTGAAAAAATGGATCTGCTATTTTGACTTCTCTTGGAGTACCTAGGGTCATGGGAACATAAAGATACTTCCCTTCCATTTCTATTTGATCTTTTTTGCTAATAAGTACTTTATCAGTAAAATTGATATCTTGTCCGATAACATCTTTTTCAAGTGCTTTCTCTAAATTAATTTTTATAAATTTTGCTTTTGAGTGATGGACATCTGTATCGTAATCAACTGTTGCAATTGACTGACCTTCATCAGTTTGTAACTTTAATTTAATATGTTCGGTAGATATGCTGAAAACGGGAGTTAATACACAATCAGCAAGCTTAATTGTTGATAAAGTGGCCATTCGTTTGTCACATTTATTTATTCTCTTGTCGCTCGATCTTAAAGCAGCAAGCTCTAATTTAGATATATTTTTGATGTTACTTGCTTTTTGAATGTAGATCTTCTTTCTAACAAGTTTTAACTTAAGAGGAGCTTTATCATCGCTTAACATCGGTGTAATTGATATTGCAGTGTTATTCTTAAATAATGTTTTCAAATTACCAAGAGTGATTATATTTTCATCTATTGATTTTTTTCTAAAAATAGCTTGTTTTGTATCGTATTCTGTCTCTCTTAGACCTGCATTAACACGATTTTCAAGCATAGGATTAATTTTAACATGAGTAGCAGCAGTTCTATCTTTGGATTTGTATACAACTGTTCTCGTCTCTTCCCCTAAACTGTTTGTGTCTTTTTCTAAGACTCCAAATGAACTAACTGGAAATTGGAAGATCGGAATTCTTTTATTTGTAGTTATTGATCTATAATGATCAGACTGATTATCTTTTTCTTGGATATATGCAACGACATAGCCGTTTGTTAATTTAAATGAAACCTTGAACTCTTCATTTGGAGAAGAGGTTTCTATTTTTAAGTCTTTAAAAAACGGAGCAAGTCTTTTATCACCACTTATCATAGAAACAGGTCTTAAGCCTTTCTGATTAACAGCATAGTATCTCGACACTGCAGGTGTTGCATTAACTGCGAAAACTTGTGATGTCTGTGAAGACTTAAGGGTTACAGCTGAATCAAATATACTCATTGGATGAACATTTTGTTCAATGTCTTCAGAAATATTATCAGGAAGCTCTTTAGCGCAAGCAACAACTAAAGATCCTAATAGAATAATCTTCGTTAATTGCAAAAAGAAATTCTTGTTCTCTGTGCCTTTGTTCATTCTATGCTCCTTGAGGATTTGCCTCATTAATATTGGTATCCAAATGACATGTATACCGAACTATCTCTACTATTAAATACTTCAATTTCTATGTCTTTTCCGTTTGTGGCCAAAGGGCTTCCACCATTTGCATGTCCAACCTCTATCGATGAGTTCGGAGTTGGGCTATATCCAAACGCTGAAGAAAAAGAGTAGGAGTCTTTTTCATTGCCAAGATATGTAAGTGATCTTGCGTACGAACCGTTGAATGCAAAATAAGCTGCATCACTTATACTAAAGTTCATTCCTAATCTATTTGAAAATGAATATTGAGTATTTGACCCACCAGTTAGTGAGGTCGTATACTTATGAAAATATCTGGTAATTGCTGGGCGGTAGCTTAAGCTAATTCTTTCTAACCCAAT
Source organism: Bacteriovoracaceae bacterium (assembly GCA_018675575.1). Lineage (GTDB taxonomy): Bacteria > Bdellovibrionota > Bacteriovoracia > Bacteriovoracales > Bacteriovoracaceae > M0603. Next base: position 35,312 of record JABGXW010000004.1, read on the forward strand.
TGAAGATAAGCTGTAAGCAAATGATGGCGCTAGCATGAGGCCTGTATTTAATTGCTGATAATTTTTTGAATAATCACTTAATGGAATATGTATTAGAGCAATACCACTTACTTTAACTCCTGAAAAACTCCCTAAACTCTGCGAGAGAGAAATGTACGAATTGTTTAAGGTAAATTCACGTTCATTGAGTAAATCTTTAGATCCTGAAAGCGAAGAACCAAGCTTTAAACCATTTTTAAATTTATAGCTTGGAGCGATGGAAAAATCAGATGATAACTGTTTATCAATATCAGTACTTTTATGTAGCGACGTATTAATCGAAGCACTAAGAGATAGCGACCAATTCTTAGTCGCTTTGGCACTGGCAGCTCCGGATTGTCCTATAAGGAGAACAGTAGAAGATAGAATAAATACTTGTAAAGACATTGGTTTTGTCATTTTTAACCTTTTCCTTCATGAAATTTGGCATTTATGCGGTTATAACTGCAACTGCAGTGCCAAAGAATTGGTGCCGATAGGGGACCAAAAGAGTCGGAATCCTGTGAATAATATCAAGAAAGCGGGGGAAATACTAAAATAATGGCGCACTGTGTAAATATGACATGTAACATTTTAAAGTCAGATAGTTAGATTAAAGATAGGGAGTATAAATGGTTGATATTAAGATATAAGATGAGACTGAAAGAGCAACTTGAGGCCGGCTTCATTATCCTTCCAAATATTTTTCAGTGTCAAATTATCATCTAATACTGGACATTCAAACGTGAGAACAGGGCATTTATATTTTTCCACAGCGTAATGCCCCAAACTACCTGGAGTTGGATGCCCATCTATAGAATTATTAATAGGATAGGAATTATGCTTTTCAAGGAACTTAGCAATTTCCCTACACTCTCCATTAAAGTTCAACATAGGTTTCCAAGAATGAAAGCTAAGAATAAATTTCGGTGTATATTTTTGAAACAATTTATCCAAAAAGATATTTTCAGGTTCACTTAAAGGCGTTGGGCCTGGGTTATATCTCTTTTTCCTTATTTTTTCTGTCCAATTAGCAGCAGGTAGATTTCTATTGAGATCTACACCGTGCGCGTTCGTCCTTGTTCCTGTGCGGTAGCCGTCAATATTGAGAATAGGAATGATTATAAAGGGGCCCATAATCTCGTCATTTTCTTTGAGCCATTCAAGAAGTTCTTTGAGTACATAGACACCCTCAACTTCATCTCCGTGTACACCGGCCATCAGATAATTATATTTTGCTGACTTGGTTTCGCTGATAAAAGCCTTGATTTCATCGCCTTCAACTGTAGCGCCAGATTTAAGCTTTAATAAATTCATTCGTTTATTTTATTTCAACAAAGTCATATCTCGCAAGTAATTCGTTTGATTATTCAACATTTAAAAATTGCAAAGCGTTAAGGTACACAAATTGTCACAGTATGGGTATTATACGTACTTATAAATTATACTAAATGAATAAGATTAGTTTAGGGCAATACTATGGACAAAGAATTTGATCCGGAAATCGAAAAAGAAGTTAAACGCCAATTTGATATATTAAAGTATGGCGTCTCTGAGATAACTCCAGAAGAAGATTTTAAAAAAATGTTAAGGCATTCTCTTACAACACAAACGCCTTTAAGAGTTAAATGTGGAATAGATCCAACAGGCACAGATGTTCATGTTGGTCACCTTGTACCGTATAGAAAAATGAGACAATTTCAAGACCTAGGGCATTTAGGTGTCGTTATCATTGGAGATTATACTGCTTCAATTGGTGATCCAACAGGCAAGAATGAATCAAGACCAGCTCTTGATACAGAAACTATCAAACAAAATGCGAAGAAATATATGGATCAAGTGTATACAGTAGTTGACCCTGACAAAACGGAAGTATGCTTTCAAACAGAATGGTTTCAAGAAACATCTTTGAAAGATATTTTGACTTGGGCATCTCAAACGACTGTTGCAAAACTTTTAGGTCATGAAACTTTTCGTGAGAGGTTAGATCAAGGTCATTCATTAGCACTGCATGAATTATTTTATCCTGTGCTTCAGGGAATTGATTCTGTTTATGTTAAAGCTGATGTTGAGTTAGGTGGTACTGATCAAAAATTTAATGTCCTGATGGGGAGAGATTACCAAAAACAAGCTGAACAAAGACCACAAGTCGCCATGTTGCTTCCAGTCATAACCGGAACCTGCGGAATTCAGAAGATGAGTAAGAGTTTAAATAACTACATTGGTATTCTTGATGAGCCTTTTGATAAATTTGGAAAAGTGATGAGTATACCGGATGAGCTTATGGCCGATTGGTTTCAATATATAAGTGATGCTTCAGAAGAAGAGTGTCAGGAAATTAAAAATGGTTTAGAGAATGGATCTCTTCATCCTAATGAAACGAAGAAAAGGCTTGCATCAAATATCGTTGCTTTTTTCCATGGGGAAGAAGCCGGCAAAGCGATGAAAGAACAATTTGAAAATGTCTTTAAAAAGAAAGAAATTCCTGATGAGATTCCCGAATTTAAGTATAAAAGAGGAGACCTCCTCGTCTCTATCTTATTTGATTCAAATTTATTGGACTCTAAAGGAGAGGGCCGTCGAATGGTTAAGCAAAAAGCTGTGAGTATAATGGATGGAGATAAGATAGAAGACTCTGAATTTACTTGTTCTGAAGATATGGCAGGTAAAATTATTAAAGTGGGAAAAAGAAAGTTTTTAAAACTATTATGAGAAAACAATTTCAAAAAACATTAAACGAGTTATACCAAGCTTTTAAAGAAGACGTAGATGCTGTCGAGGCAGTAGACTACTTATTATCAAAAGTTAATGAATTACCTGAAATAGAAGCTAAATCGAATGCTTTAAAAGAAGAATTTCCTCTTCCTAATGAAGTAAGAAATAACGATGACTCCTTTGCTGTTTTTTCTGATGGTGCTTGTAGAGGTAATCCCGGACCGGGCTCATGGGGTGTAATGGCCCAAGATAAAACAGGACTGGTTATTTTTGAAAGCTCTGGAGTCGACCTTCCTACTACTAATAATAGGATGGAATTGGAAGGAGCTATACAAGGCCTAGTCCTTTTAAAAGATCATCTTACTGAGCTTGGAGTTTTTAATCAGGCAAAAGTATTTCTTTATTCTGATTCAAAATATGTGGTAGATGGAATATCAAAATGGGTAGAGAGTTGGAAAAAAAGAGGCTGGAAGAAAGCTGATAAAAAAGTTCCTGAAAATATTGAGCAATGGAAACAATTAGATACAATAAATAATGAATATACTGACTTAAAATTTTTATGGGTAAAAGGTCATACTGGACATCCACAAAATGAGCATTGTGATGCTCTTGCTAATCTAGCGTTAGATGAGTCAGGATATTAAATAAAAGGGGGACCAATCATTAAAATTAAACTACTTATCGTTATTATTTTACTTATGCAGGGCTGTGTCACAGACTCAAAAAGAATGGCAAATGTTCAAGAATATCTTCTTGCATCCACATTGTGGATACAAAATGCAGGAGAAGCTAAGGCCCTCTATTATCAAGCATTCAACTTTGCAAAATTGAGATTGGATGAAGACTTAAAAAAAAATAAATCCACAAAAAAAAGGGCAATTGTGGTGGATGCTGATGAAACAGTTGTAGACAATAGTCCATATCAGGCGAAGAATTATCTTGATAATCATGGCTACACGACAACAAGCTGGGCCGAGTGGGTTAATGCTGCCAAAGCACCCGCGACTCCAGGCTCATTGGAGTTTTTACGATATGCCGCGAAGCAGGGTGTCACAGTTTTCTATATTACAAATAGAGGCCACGTCTTAAAAGATTCAACTTTTAAAAATCTAAAAGAACTAGGGTTTCCTATTAAGAAAGAAAATCTCATGATGAAAACCACTACCAGCAGTAAAAAGGAAAGACGTGAAAAGGTTCTTAAGAACTATCGAATTATTCTTTTGATCGGTGACAACTTAATTGATTTTTCTGAAATTTTTGAACATTTACCTACCGACGAACGAATATCAGTGGTGGCTGAGAATAAAAATAAATTTGGAAAGCAGTTTATCATGCTACCCAACCCGATGTATGGAGATTGGGAAAAGGCCATTTATAATTATGATCGAAAAATCAACCAGAAAGATCAAGCAAACCTTAGACAACAAGCGTTGAGACCATAAATTAAAAATCAAATTTGTTGTAAAATATCAAAGGCTTGTGTAAAATTTTAACATCAATTATCTTAAAGAAGGATCTTAAAAAATGAAAAAACTATTATTAATTGGACTCATTTCCTCATTGATTATTTCGTGTAACAAAGGTGGCGGTAAAGCTGGTTCAAACGTTGAATTAAAAAATGATGACGATAAAACATTTTACTCTGTAGGAGCAATGTTTGGCGAAAGATTAGGAAATCTAAGCTTAACAGAGCATGAAATAAATGCCTTGACTGCAGGTTTAAGAGATAAAGCACTAGGTAATAAAACAAAAGTAGATTACCAAAAATACCAACCAAAAGTTCAAGCCTTATTTAAATCAAGAATGGAAAAAAATATGGCAGGATTTAAAAAAGACGGAGAATCTTTTTTAGCAAACTTTGTTAAAGGTGGAGCAAAGAAAACTGCTTCTGGACTAGCATACAAAATTGTTAAGGAAGGTACTGGAACTTTCCCTAAGGCAACAGATGTGGTGGAAGTTCATTATCATGGCACTTTAATTGATGGTACTGTTTTTGACTCTTCCAAAGACAGAAAAAAGAAAGTTAAATTTCCTCTAAATAGAGTTATTAAGGGTTGGACTGAAGGTCTTCAATTAATCAAGCCAGGTGGATCTATCAAGCTTGTTATTCCTTCTGAGCTAGCTTATGGAGAGCGAGGCGCTCCGCCTAAGATTCCTGGTGGATCTACTCTTATCTTTGAAGTAGAACTTTTTACAGCTGCTGCTGCAGAAACGCCACCTGCAACTGCTAAAAAGGCAGCGCCAAAAACTAAAAAATAATTTAAAAATATTATTTTAATGAAAAGGCCACTTTGAAAGTGGCCTTTTTTATTTATTATTTTGCATATATTCTTGAGCTTTTAGACAAGCTTTCTCATAAGTTGATAAAAATTCCACATCGAGACATCGTTCACTTAAACCAAAATATGTAACAGGTAGGCCTGATTTTTCATTGGCATTGTTTAAATTATGTCCTTCTCCGTAAATATCATCTTTATCATCAATTGGAAGATTTTGATTTTCAAGAATATTAGAAACAGAATAGGTTACTTTCCAAGGCAAAGATCCTTTCTTGATTGTTTTAAGCATTTTTCTATTCCAAATAGATTTTGTGGCGGTATCATTTAATTGATCAATGAGTTCTGTATAATTTTCCTTTGAAGGTTCTAGGTAATAGACTTCAAAATCATAAAATTTAACAGATGCATCTTCAGTTGGAACAACAAAATTCATCAAGACATTGATGCCCATTCCTTTTTCAGCGGTATTTGCAACAGAAGTTGTACGTTCTTCTTCATTTGACATTTTTACCTCAGCGCCAAAAATTTCACCATAGCCAGCTCCAACTGATCCCTCTGTTTTAAAAGAGTCTGTCACTGTCCGAGTGTTAGTAGATGAAGTTTTGATATCAATTTCTGTGGATAAATCGAGGGCATTATTGTAGGTAAATGATAGGTAATTATGCCCGGGAGCAAGTTCACTCGCCTTATCTAGTAATTGTCTTCTTCTGTGAAAGTTATGATAGGTATGAATATCACCCACAGTGAATGAATTTTGATATTTATGTGGCAGCACTTGCCTGGCAATCATGTCGTATTGCCTAACAACTGGTCTAATATTTGTCTTTGCTAATGAATATAGTGAAGGGCCATGTTCTATTGGGTTATTATTTGAATCCAAAAATTTGTATTGTAATCCTGTAATATCATATTTAAGGAATATAAGTTTCCCAACAGGTTTCATAAATAGTTTATTTTCTGCATCCGAAGCATGTTGAATTTCATTTGAATAAGTTTTTTTAACAATAGTTGTTTTTTTCGTAGTCACATTTTCGACGACTTTTGATTTAAATGTGGCCATGCCTGATAATTTAATGGGTACTAGTAAGGGAATTGTTCCATTCATGGACACAGAATGGACTTTAGTTTGTGCTTCCTCTTTTGATTGAGTATTCACCATAGTCATAACTTGATTAAGATTTGTCTTTATCATCTTAGATAAACCTCTGGCAGCATTTAAAACGAAGGCCTGAGGAAGAGCTGCAAAAGACGCGAGAATATTTTCCAAAGGTACAGGTGGTGGCCCTTCAATAATTCCAACAAGCTCCATTTCTTCAAACTTAACAGCGATTGTACTGATTGGTTCCACTACTACCTTGCCTCCGTGAGAAAGGTGAAATAATTTTGAAATTCCTTGTAGCCAATTTGAAGAAAGAGGGTAATTGAAATTTATAAGATCACATCCCGAATTCATTTTACAACTAATTGGCATTTGCACCATGTCATAACCAAGACTTTCTTTGTTACTAAATGGTAGGGGAAACTTGTTGTTGTGTAATATCTTTCCAGGATTGAAATTTTCTAAATCTAAATAGGTTTTATGTCGTTTATTGCTTTTCGTAAATAGAATGGCGACTTTTCCAGATAACTCGGTTTTTAAGCTCGTATTTTGTATCTCGTTTACTTTGTAGAAAAGGTCTTTAACATCTGTTTGTAAAGAGATTTTACCTTTACTGAGATCATTTAAATCAATTTGAGTAATATGATGTAGTTTTTCTCCCTGAAGTGTTTGACCCGCCGTAAGCAGTACTAGTTTGGCACCTAGCTTATTAACTGAAGTTACCATGCTAAAAGTATTATGGGATAATATCTTTGCATTAATATTTAATTTAAAAACTTTTCCGTCTGAATTTCTTAAATAAGCATTGTTATTTTTTTCAAATGCAGTAAAAATTTTCCCACCATACTCTGTTACAGAGTATTGATTTGCAGATATCTTTCTACCTAAATCATCTTTTAAGTATGAACTTCTACTCCATCTCGTTTTCATTGGAGTTGACTGGGGTCTCCCCTTAAATGATCTGTATTTTATACTTGTTGTGCTAGTAGCTGGTTTATAATAATAAAATAAGGTATTTCCAGTGTTTACAGTTTGGATTTTAGATTGAGTAACTATCTTTTCTTTTCCAAAAGAAAATCCAAAACCATCGCAGTATCGCATTCCAAGCATTGTAGCATGGGATATCCAGTGAAAGGTAAGTGATCGTTCACTCTCATTTCTTAAATTTCTAACTTCATGATTAAAATAAGGAAGTCCACCGCATTCATAGAAAAGCCACATATGATCTGCTGCAAATTGAAATTGAATATTGTTCACATTCATTCTTGCTGCGTGGATTTGTGAGCTCAGCAATAAACTAATTAAATAAATGAGTAATCCTATCATTTTATTCACAACTGGCCCCTTCTTTATAATTGTTTGTGGAAATATATGCATTGGAATGCAGTTTCTCAAATCGATTGTAAAAACTATTCGTTATGGTGTAGTTGTAATTTATTGTTTTTTACAAGTAAATCTTCTAAGTATATGATTTAAGAATAGTTTGTGCGGGAAGATTCATTCTCTCTAAAAAAGTGAAGCTTGCTGGAAACTAAATGAATCAGCACAGTAAAGATTAAAGCAGAGCACAGGCATCTTCATAATTTACTGTTATAAATTGATGTGATCTATATAATAATTACGTACCCTTACGGATGTCTTAAGTTAGTTGATATCGTTTTTTTAACATATAAGCTAAAACGAGTGGTGCAAGTGATGCAAATAAATGTTTTAGCGTGTGACCGCTAATCAGTTGCCCTGTAAAATTAAAAATCATATCATCTGAAAACTCGACTATTTTAGCTAGAACATATAGCCCTAGCGCAATTCCTAAATATATTCTTTTAAAATCTTCTGACTTAAATAGAAATATAATAAATGGAATACAGATGAGAGGAATAGCTTGAACATAAAAGTAAAATCTTAAATCATCAAATCTTGCCCAATAGACGACAGAAAACAATCCAAATAAAACAGTTAGTGGAAGGACAACTTTTTCTAGACTTTTTGAAATATAAGTACAAAGAAGCGCTGAAAATAATCCCATAAATCCAATCGTCAAAGGTAAACGGTCCCAGATCAAAGTTTGATTATTGGGGGTGAAATGGTAATAGGCTGAACCTATTCCAACTAAAAAAACGCCCCCAAATAAAACTAGCCAAGAGGCCTTTGCAATTTTAACAGGATATTTTTTCATGAAAATCAGACCCCAAAGTCCTGCCATTGTAAACGGTATATTCGTATGTTCGGCGCCTAGCACCTCTTTCCCAATATAATTTTTCTTGAGAAGCTTACTCCAAATCAAAAAGGAGTTTGATATGTTCGATCTAATTAAATTAAAAAAAGATTTCAGAAAAATCCAGAAAAACAAAATGGGAAAA
>JABGXW010000154.1 GCA_018675575.1 Bacteriovoracaceae bacterium
TGAGGAGTCTTATTATTTAAATAGGTTAAAAACGTTAACCCTGCAAGTCTATTACCAACACCAAAGAAACTTTCCATTAAAGTTGAAATCATTTCCGGTTGATTATGTTTTTTTGAAAATTCTTCTATTTCTATCAATTCTTGTTCTCCATCAGTGGAGCTTTGAGCAATAAACATAATATAATCTTGTTTTGCTTGATACTTTAAGTTCCCATGAGAATCGAAAAGACCTTTTTTGATAGTATTTATAGCTTTTGTTATATCTCCTTGCCGATAATAAATCCAAGATCTTCTATATTCTATATAGGAACATAAGTCTTTTTTAGAACAGAGGCTAAGTGCTTTATTATAATATTCATCTGCTTTTAGAAACTTCTGCTGGTCTTCATATATTTCGGCAAGGTTAAGGACTGTTTCTCTAATTATTTTTTGATTATTGACTCTTAATCCAAGAAGATTTTCATAGTATTTAGTTGCTGTTGGAATATCTTTTAATTTATGGTTAAGCCTTGCAACTTGAAAATTGATCTTGAATTGTATCATCGCATTTGGTTGTGAAAATTTTCCCTTCTCACCATTTAATGCTGAATAATAAAAGTTTAACGCTTTCTTATAAGCTGTTTTTATAACTGTCGTTGCCGTTAATATCCCTTTTAAAGCATCTTTTTGAGCAAGATCAGTAGCATGATCAAAATATAAATCTGCAAGCCTTAATGTTAAACGAGGTCTTTGCTTATCTTTTAAACCAATACTATTTCTCAAATTTTCAACCTGTTTGATCAGCGGTGTACTAGCAAGTAATTGACTAGCAAACAAACCAATTAAAATAGCAATTAGAATTTTATTCAGTGACATTGATCATTCCTCCACCAGGTAGTATCGCCATTTGTATGATATTAAACCGCTGACTGGTCAATAAACCCATAATCGTTGAAATTGTTACTGAAGAAACTGACTTATCAGCTTGAAAATTCATTCTTCCAGTAAATTCAACCCCAGGATGAGCTGCTTTCCAGTTATTTCTGAGATGTCTTAGTTTTTTCACAAAGGAAGTTGGATTTTTCAATATTTTTTTAACTGGACCTATTTTTATTTGATCCAAGTATAATGTATCTTTACTTAGTGCTATTACAGAAGCTTCCTTTATTGAAACTCCTGTTTTAGCTTTTGGAAGTTCAATGCCGTTGGCAATCGTTATTTCTGGCGTGGAGGAAAAGGTCACGAGTAAGAAACAAACAAGCATTGAAAACATATCAACCATTGAAGTCAACATTAGAGCAATAACAATATTCTTTTTTTTGTTTTTCTTCTTCTGTGAACGTGCAAGAAGATGATGTTCAAAACATCCTGTACTTAGGTATTGAGTTCCAATATTAGACATTAGCGACTTCCTATTTTTAATATTCCAATATTATTTAAGTTATTTTGCTTAAGCATATCCATCGTGCTTACAAGTTGCCCGTAATCAACTCCAAACTTCGGCTTAATAAAAGTTGACTGAACAATCGCATTCTTATTTTTAACAAACCAAGCTTTAATATTTTTATTCATATTTGCTAATGTTGTTTCAAAGTCTCTGCCCTTCACTCTAAAAGTTTTTGCTCTTCTACCTTTTTTAAACACTGCTTTCATTTTTGTGGGACTGATATAACTAATATTGAGATCATAGTTTTGTATTTTAGAAGCAACTGCTTCGGTTCCAAAACTTTGCTTAACTTCAAGGGCATTTACTTGGACCCAAACCGCTGCAATCAACAAAAAGCATACGATAGTACTAAACAGATCTACCAAAGGGGTGAGGTTCAACTCTGTATTGAGATCTTTTTTGCCTCTTAATCCTGACATGACTATGATCTCACAGGAGAATTACTAGGTTCCGTACGATCTCTATGTAATTCAGAATTCATTGCGAAGTCTTCAATAACTGGTTGAGTATAAAAAAGAATATCGTGAAAAATCTCTGATGATTCATCAGTTAGTTCAGTTACAACCCTATCTGTTCTATTTTGATAGATGGCGAAAGCAATTAACGCTGGAATAGCGGCGACAAGACCAAAAGCTGTAGTATTTAATGCTTCAGAAATCCCCTGTCCGAGTAATATAGCTCTTTCTGCTGGATCAGCGGCGGCAACACCTGCAAATGATCCAATAAGTCCTGTCACAGTCCCTAAAAGCCCCAAGAGAGTTGCAACATTTCCGAACATAGCTAAAAATCCAGTTCATTTATCAATTCCAGCAATTTCTGATGAAAGGCCTTCATCCATTCTTGCTTGAAGCTCTTCATCAGCACAGCCGTGTGCCCTGAGCTCACAACCAATAGCACTTATTTTTGCTAGAGGAGATTGATTTGATCGAGCAAATCCAAGTGCTCCAGCAAAATCACCTTGAGATACAAAGGCCAGAAGATTTTTTCTAAAATGAAGCGGTGTACTCTCAATTCTTCTATAGAGAGCAATATATCTTTCTACAATTAGGCTTAAAGTACAGATTAAGAAAACAAGTATGAAGTACATAAATACTCCACCCGCTTGAAACTGGGATAACAATGACATAATTCCTCCATGAAATATTTGTTCATTAATATCTTTCTTTTAATGAAAAGGTCTGTCAAACATAGGAGAGATGTTCACTCCGATAAGTAAGAAGGTATTAGAATTAAACAAACTGAACGGCCATTACCCGACGGCAGCGGTCGGACTACTTGGAAGCAACTGCTCTTATGGATTTTTTATTTGTAATCTTTTTTAAATGTCTACTCACATGGTGATAGTAGATATCTCTTTTTGACTCTAAAATTGCATTATAAAAAGTCCACCACTTCTTATCTTTTTTACTATGCAAAACTTTATAGCTAGCAAGAATTTTTGCACCTGCCTCAATACAATAAGCAGAATTATTTAATAGCTTTTTAACGTTCAATTTCATCTTTCTAATATTTTTTGTATTAATTTGCATCATACAAAAATCTGAACCTAGACGCATCTCTTTAAAAGTTTCTGTATCATCATCGTAAATGAGTCCCAATATTTTTCTTACTGTATTCAATTTAAAAGACGATTCTTGGAATGCAATTGAGATTAAGAGGTTTGCGTCTAATTTATATTTTTTTGAGATTTTATGAAAGTGATTTGAGAGCTTGTAAGCTTCCTTATGGTCTAATCGTGGCCTTAGAGTGATTAACTTTTGACAAATTGTATTCTTTTTATACATGCAATCTTTTGATGTAAGCTCGGCCATCAATGTATTTGACAAAAATAATGTTAAAAATGCGGCTAAACAACTGATTTTATAGACATTTGATTTTGTGGTTTTCATTTAGTGAAGTTCTCCTGTTGAAGTACTCAATCTAAATGCGAAAACTATGCCAACCAGCGTCAAAGAAAAAGAGAACAGGCGTGGGGTCTCCCCTTGTCGGCCAGACCAACAAGGGAATCAAAAGAATACAAAGGGAATCGAATACTTATAATGCTCTTTCTAAGTTTCTATTATTAGAGCGTACACAGTTTTCGAATGAAAAGTCTAAACGTGTAGGCGTAAAGTTTGTACACATATTCAAGAAAATAGGTTTTCTTATAACTCTTTCAACAGATCTAAAGTTTCTATTAATACAGGTTGTAAATGAATAATCTACTAAGTCTCCAAAATTTGAACAGTTCTGTAAATAAACATATCGGTTACCAGTTCTTCTTATTTCTCTTTCTATAGCACGAAAATTCCTGTTGATACAAGACTGGTAAGAATAAGAAACAGCTTGATTTCCTACGGTATGATTGTAACAAGTTTGTAGGTACAATGCATTTGCATTTAATGAAAATAAAGTTAATCCAAAAGCTATAATTAATTTTTTCATGATTTCTCCTTAAAATGTTTACATAAGCATAGATAATTTAATAGATGAATACAAAGTTATTTAAGCTCTGTCTATGTCAAGAGAGTGGAGTATTAATTGATTTAAATGACCCAGTGCAAATTCTAATTCTTCTTCTTTGTAATGTTGTAAAAGCAAGTGATCAATTAACTGGTCACAAAGTTCAACAACCATCGTAACTTTTATCTTTAGATTCCTATGACTTGCAGAGTATTTCAAATTAAATAAAACATCAGTAATCATTTCAGAAAGGTTAATCTTGACCTCATCTAGCTCTTTTATTAATTGTCCACCAGAAAGCTGCGATGCCACGGCCCTATTCAATTTCATCTCGCTTGCGCGATAATGATAAAGTTTTACAATTACTGATTTCAAACATTCTTCTATTGATGGCCCATCTTCTAATTTTAATAATTCATTAATAACAATTTGACCTTGTGAAGAAACATAATCTGTCACTAATGCTGAAATGATTGCATTTTTATTTGGAAAGTATTGATATATGCTCCCAACAGAAACTCCTGCAACCTTTGCTAAGAAATTTGTCGTAAATTTTTGGCCTGAGGATTCGGCCAAAATGTGAGCAGCAGCTTTCAAAATGGTCTGTACTGTATCTTTAGATCGTAACTGAACCGGCTCTTTACGGACACTTAGATTATATTTTGTCATAATTACTGCCTTTTATAATGCGAGTTGAATATATGAGCTTTAGCTCATATTATACATGAATCTTGATAAACAAAAGGATCAAACATGAAAAAAATATTAAGATTAACACCTTATCTTCTAGTATCTTTAACTTGGGCAGGACTTGTCCAAGGAGGAGTCTTTTCATTTACAGGATTATTTTTATTTTTTGGCATTCATCCTATTCTAGATCAAGTTATAAAGAATAATATTTATTCTAATGACGGATCCTCTCATGAAGCATTTTTAGAAGTCTTACTCTTATTTTTTCCCATCTTCCAAACTATTTTTTTAATACACACATTCACTTTATTTTTAGCAGAAACTAATTTATATCAAAATCTAGGGCAGATTTTCTCAATAGGTGTTACTTGTGCAGGAATTGGTATAACAGTAGCCCATGAATTAATACATCGAAAAGACCCTCTTAAAAAAGCAGCTGGCATCTACATTTTAGCATTGCAAAACTATACATGGTTCAGAATAGAACATATCTTTGGTCATCATAAACATGTCTCGACTCCTCTTGATCCTGCAACTGCAAAGTTTAATCAATCACTGTATCCCTTTTTACTTCAATCTTTATTTGGTGGAATCGTATCTGCTTATAAATTTGAAAAGAATAGACTTATAAGAAGAAATAATAAATTACTAATAAATAGAATGTTTCATTATACTATTATAGCAATTTCCTATTTTTCACTTGCTTTTCTCGTTTTTGGATTGAAAGGATTTCTATTCGTATTAGGAATTTCGACAGTAGGAATACTAATCACAGAAATTGTTAATTACTTAGAACATTATGGATTAGAGAGAAAATTAATGGAAAACGGATATTATGAGCCTGTACAAGAAAAACATTCTTGGGATTCTGATTTTGCAGTAACAAATTTTTCATTATTTAACCTCGGTAAGCATAGTCACCACCATGCTAAGGCCCAAGATGAATTTCAACATTTAATCAATAAAAAAGAAAATCCTGTTCTACCAATGGGATATACTGGCGCAATACTTCTTTCATTGGTACCACCTCTTTGGAAACAAGTAATGAACCCCCTGGTAATAGCTCGAAAAAACTAAGTAATTACTCACTTGAAAGAACTATATTCATAGTGATAGTATGACCTGATTCATACAATGAGGTCATTCATGTCTAACACATACCTAATTTACGCCAAACGAACACCGATCGCTAGAATTGGAGGCTCACTATCAAAGCTAAGACCTGATGACATGATAGCAAATTTGTTAATAGACTTTAAAAATCAATGTTCATTTGATTTAAAAGAAATTGATGATGTTATTGTAGGTTGTGCCAATCAAGCAGGTGAAGATAATAGAAATATCGCTCGAATGGCAACGATTCTTGCAGAATACCCGTTTGAAGTTCCCGGTGTAACAATTAATAGGCTTTGCGCCAGCTCTTTAGATGGATTGATCGATGCTACGGCAAGAATTCAAGCTGGCTTTGGAGATTGCTATCTTGTTGGTGGAGTAGAATCAATGACAAGAGGTCCTTTAGTTCTCTCAAAACCAAGTTCGTCATTTGGACGAGATTCAAAAATGTATGATACAACATTCGGCTGGAGATTTCCTAATCCTAAAATGGAGAATCTCATTCCTTTATATGGAATGGGCGAAACCGCTGAAGAAGTAGCAGACCAATATAAAATAAGCAGAGAGCAACAAGATAAGTTTGCATATGATAGTCAAATGAAGGCGGTGCGTGCCTGGGATCAAAATCTTTTTGATGATGAAGTGATCACACAAACAATAAAACTTAGAAAAAAAACACTTACAGTGGAGCGAGACGAATGTCCACGAGCTGATACTAGCCTTGAGCTATTAGCGAAACTTAGACCTGCCTTTAGAAAAGACGGCACTGTCACAGCTGGTAATTCTTCTACTATGAATGATGGTGCGGCCTTACTAGCTGTTGTTTCTGAAGAATTTTTAAAACGCCATAAACTCACACCAGTACTAAACGTTACTGGAGGGGCAACTCGTGGTGTGCATCCCAATACTATGGGACTAGGCCCTATTGAAAGTACAAAACGTCTTATGAAAAGATTTAATAAAAAAATTTCTGACTTTGATATCGTTGAATTAAATGAAGCTTTCGCGGCCCAATCTCTGGCTTGTATCGAAGGATTAGATCTCGATCCTAAAATTGTAAATCCATTAGGAGGGGCCATAGCATTAGGTCATCCCCTAGGTTGCTCAGGAGCAAGAATTGTGACAACCCTATTTCATCAAATGAATAAAGACAAAAATCTAAAACAAGCGTTAGCGTCTATGTGTGTTGGAGTTGGTCAGGGAGTATCCGTTAGTTTTGAGAACTGTTAATGAGTGATCATTCGAAAATAATTATTTCAGCTTGTCTGGCTGGTGAAGAATGCCGTTATGATTGCCATGCAAAACCAAATCTTCAAATGATCGAACTTGTAAAATCAGGTAAGGCCATTTCACTCTGCCCGGAACAGCTGGGAGGATTGTCTACTCCCAGACCTGCGGCCGAAATCCAATCAAATGAAAAGGTTCTTACAATTGATGAAAATGATGTCTCAGATGAGTATGCTCTTGGAGCACAAGAAGCTTGGAATCAGACCAAAAACTTCACCATCAAAAAAGCTTATCTTAAATCCAAATCACCCATGTGTGGATTTGGTCAGATATATGATGGATCTTTTTCTGGAAAGCTAATTAAAGGCAATGGAGTATTCGCAGCATTATTGATACGACTGGGAATTGAAATAGAATCTATTGAATAAAGTGGGTAAAGTACAAGAGTTTGACTAGCCAAACTTAATTTCAACTCTAGAAACTACTTTTACCATTCAAATAAAATCAAAAATCTGTTATAAATACATTCAATTATATAAATTTTTCGTGAGGTATTAAATGAATTCAACTAACAGACGTACATTTCTTCGAGTAGCAGCTTTATCTTTTATAACTGTTCCTCTGTTAAAATCACATAATGTATTTGCCGCAGTAGCTTGTCCTCAAGTACAACCAACTGATGCAAAAGTACTCAAAAAATTATTAGATCCAGCAGGAAAAAAAGCAAAACAATTAAAGTTTGTTGTAAATGCTGTTGATGCTAAAGATAATAAAAAATATAAAGCTGGAAATACATGTGGAAACTGTAAATTCTACAAGGCCAAAAAAGAAGTTGAAAACTACTCTACCTGTGCCATGGCCGGTAACAAATATGTTCCATCATGCGGCTGGTGTAAGTCTTATAAATTAAATAAAAAGAAAGGCTAAAAAAACAAAGCCCCCCTATACAGGGGGGGTCCTATTTGCAATTTAGTAAAAATTAAACTAATTATTAACCAATAAGTTTAAGAGCACTAGATCCTTGAGCATTCGCTTGCGCTAACACGGAAGTACCTGCATTTCCTAAGATTTGTGCCTTTGCTCTAAGAGCAGTTTCAGCTGCATAATCAGTATCTCTTACACGAGAGTTAGCTGCACTAAGGTTTTCATTCGTTGTCTGTAAATTTTGTATTGTTGAGGTAAGTCTGTTTTGAACAGCACCTAATTCAGCTCTTTGCCCTGACATAGTTTGAATTGCAACATCAAGTTTTTCTAAAGATCCTCTTGCATCCTCTTTATCAGCAACCGATAAATTTTCAATAGATAACCCTGATAATGAAGTGTTAGACATTTGAGAATTGTAAGAAATCCTATCTTGAAATTGATCATTGTTGATACCAATTTGAAATTCATACTTGTCACCTTCACCAGTAAGAAGTTTCTTACCATTGAATTCAGTAACCTGAGAAATTCTTTGAATTTCTTGCTTAAGGTTTTGATACTCTAAGTTTGAGAATTGCCTTTCTGAATCACCAACTGTATCTGAAGAAGCTTGTACTGATAGTTCTCTAAGTCTCGTAAGAATATTAGAAACTTCGCTCATTCCACCCTCTGCAATTTGTATCATAGAGATACCATCACCGGCGTTTCTTTCAGCTTGCTTAGTGCCACGAATAGCATTTTTCAACTTTTCAGAAATAGCTAATCCAGCTGCATCATCAGCTGATTTCACGATTCTTGAACCTGAAGAGAGTTTGCCTAGAGAGTCTTCTAGTTTTTGATTGTTCACACTCAGCATTCTCTGTGCTGTAAGTGAAGTTGCGTTTGTGTTAATACGTAAACCCATCATTCCTCCTTGGATGACCGTTCCTTTCCTGGTACTCAACCCCTGACCTTGGTGGCTGACTAGCGTCCGTGCTAACAATTAATTAAATTTTAATAGAACAAAATAATTCATATATCTTTGTTCATACAGCTTCTCGGAAGAAATTTGTAACACTTAAGAAAAATTTTCCATATTATTAAATTATTTGTGTAATTAGATTCCCTGAGTATTTTAGTCTCGTAGCGGTCTGGAATATTAGAAGAATTTAATAATTTTTTCCGTATTAAGGACGATAAGAGTTTATGGCAGATTCGAAACCTATTATATTCATTCAACCTCTTTCTAAAGCTCTTTCGCAATTGATTGGAGAAATTGAAGAAATTAAAAATTCGGAAAATCTTCAGATATTTGAAATGAATAGTTTTTTAGAAATAGATCAAGCATTTCCTGCACTTGGGTCTTCATTCACAATTGTAAGTTCACCAAAAAAATGTGCTATTTTATTAACAACTCATAAAGCATACATAAAGAACAATAAATGTAAGATAATTCTTCTTAGTCCCAAACCAATTCCTAGTAAAATAATTAAGAGACTAGTAAAGCTTGGACTTACTGAATGTATTGTTGAACCTGTTCCTGCAAAAACATTATTTTATAAGGCAAAGATACATATAAAAGCAATTAATATTCTAAAAACGACTACCAAAGAAAAAGATGCTGTTTTAACAAAGAGCAGGGATGAAATGAATTTAGGCGGTTTAGAAGAACAAAAGCTTAAGTCAATTGAACAACAAACCTTAGAAGTTAAACAAAAAAATATAAGGATCGAAATACCAAAGCGAGATCAAAACGTAGATAAAAATGATCCTAGGAATGTCGAACAAAATAAGATATCAGCTAAGATGTTAGAAGACCTCCGATCTATGAAAGACGAACTTAATATAGACGATTCGTTAGAAGCAGATTTTTCCAACGTAATTGAATCAAGTTCGACTGCTGATAAGCTTGATGGTAATTTAGATGGAAAATCAAATTATAAAGAAGAAAAAGTCAGTGATATGTTTGGTAAAAACTCTGCTGCTGATAAGCTTGATGGTAACTTAAATGGAAAATCAAATTATAAAGAAGAAAAAAGTAGTGATATGCTTGGTAAAAACTCTGCTGCTGATAAGCTTAGTAGTAACTTAATTGGAAAATCAAATTATAAAGAAGAAAAAATCAGTGATATGTTTGGTAAAAACTCTGCTGCTGATAAGCTTAGTAGTAACTTAATTCGAAAATCAAATTATAAAGAAGAAAAAATCAGTGATATGTTTGGTAAAAACTCTGCTGCTGATAATATAGATGGACAGATGTCAGGCAAAAGTTCCACTACAGATAAGAAAAAAGAGAATCCAATAGATAAGCTTAGAAGAGAAAAACGAGAAGCTGAATCTAAAAGAAAAGAAGATCAACTTTTAAAAACTCATCGCAAAGCTGATTATACTAATCAAGAGGAACAAGTTGAAAGAGAAGCTCTGAAAGCTGATTATACACAGCAATTAGAAACGCTAAAGCAGAAAGCAACAAAAGATGAGTTAGATGAACCAGATATAGAAGATCTAGATACATTAAAGCTAGAAGTTGAAGAAATAGTTACAAAGTCTAAAGAATCAAGTGATCAACTTCCGATTATAGAAAAAGATATTGAAACTAAAGAAATTGAAAAGAATTCAAAAGAAAGAGAACCTATAGATAAAGAACACGAGAGTTATGCTGAAAAGGACAAATTAAATAATCAAGAAAATGATTTAGGATACAGCTTAAAAAGTATCTCCAAAAATAATAATGGATGTGGAGATGAAACTCCAGAAGATTTATATAAAACAACGGGCAATATTAAATATTCAAAGGATGGAAAAAGAGGTGAACAGACTATAAGGTATGATCAGCTCAATAAAGAAAATGATGCTATTACCTCTGAAAAAGAAAGTAAAAAGTCAACTGGCACTATCGAAGACAATACAGAGAGTACAAAAGAAACGATTATTAAGGAATATTCTCCAAAATCACAATTACAAAAGACAACAAATTCAGTAAGAGCTAGACATGAATCCATTACCGAAGCGCCAAGAATAATAGAAGCGAAACCAAATGGTTTAGATAAATTAATAGATATTTACTCCCTATACTGTGATGAGACAAAAGATTTTAAAGATATATACAAGCATATTTATAAATATCTTTGTCAAATAAGTCCTGCAAAAGTTATTTTTTCACAAAGTATATATAAGAAAGAAAAAGAATTTGTTTACTCATCTGGATTTACTGATCACGAAATGAAAGACCTTATCAATCTCAATAAAACGAAATGGAAAGAAATAGGATTACCTACTTGGCATAATGAAAGTTTCGAAACAGAAAAAAATAGCTTATTGTTTCCATATTACTCAGGAATCACTTCTTTAGGATACGTATATGTAGAGTTTACAGAACAGATAAAAAAAGAGCATGTAAAACAGGTTGAAGTAACTTTAGAAGGAGCGAGGGGAATTTTTTTAGAGTACTTCGATAAAAATGACATCACAGAGAAAAAACGTCATTTAAGTTTAAACCCCTTTAAGAAGGTATCTTAAGATATGGTTAATACCAGTTATTTTTACATTAAGAAAGAATTATTAGGAACGAAAAAAATTTTTCCTTTTCAAATCTTTATTTTTGATCCAAAAGACAATTCACATTCGTCTTTCTTAAAAGCAAACTCACCTTTTACAAAGTCTCAGTCAACACAATTATCTAATTGCCTTGTGCGCGGCTGCTCTATTGCAATATTAGATACTCAAAAGATAACATTCCACCTTTTTAATTCTCGTGTACAAGCTAGTTCTAATCAGAATAATAGTAATCCAAAAAATAATAAATTAACTAAAAAAAATAATTTAGATACAACAAAATCTGAACAAAGTATTCAGATGAAAACGCCTTTCAAAAGTGATTTTACAAGAGAAGAGTTTGAAGTAGCATTACAAGATAATAATTACTCTCTACTAATTCAAAAGGCCGCAAAAGAGCTCAATGAGTTCAGCTTAACTGATTGTCAAACAACTAGTCTTGCTGTTCATCTTTCAGATATGTTCCTAAACACAGACACAAAGCTAAACCGTGTTGTTACAGTAGCTTATTTCTTTGCAAAAGTATTAAATATGAATGACAAAACAACTCTTGCTTCGTTAGTTTGTGCAGGCTTCCTTTCTCGAATAGGTATGATAAACATGCCTTTAAGGCTTAGTAGAATGGATGAATCCGAGTATACTGCTGAAGAAAAATCAGCCTATGAAAAATATCCTTATTTGTCACTACATCTATGTCAAAAAGCAGATATACACGTTACGACAGAATTACAAGACATGCTTTTAGATCATCAGGAAAAACTATCCGGAAATGGATTTCCTAGTGCTAAATCCGGAGCACAGCTCTCACGACCATCATTAGTGATTGCGTTTGTCTCCTTTATCATCGAACAGAATGACAAGGAATTGCCTTTACGTGAATTTATTAATCAGAATCATAATTTTTTAGTTCTTGAATTTGGCGATAAAATAGTTAATACTTTTTCAGAAATGTTAAGAACATCAACTTTTAAAAAATCCGCTTAGAGATACACAATTATATTCATGTTTTACTCATACAAAAACAGAAAAGACGTATCAAGCATTACTTGTCATCTCTTGGCCGTATGAAACATATATAAAAATATCTTTTGCCATGCTTCAAGAAAGGACATAAACTAAATGATCCTAATGGTACAACAATCATATATTTTCCAATTAGTTCAGATCGTAGGGAATTTATTCTTGAGATATGTTACACAAAGTCTCTTCAATTTTCTCAGAAGAAATCTGCATAAGGCCTATCATTTTTCCCTCTCCATGAATAAAGAGATGATTCAAAGTTATCTTTAAATGTATTAATATGTGCAAATGTAAGCTTTGTGCCTTGGCCCTTATTATCGAAGCCTATATAGTACATATCTGTCCACGTTCCAGTATTTAAAAAGGTTTCACCACCAGCATAGATTTTATAAAGCGGATTATGTGTATGACCCATTATTAAAAGTTTAGTATTTGGGTTTTCTTCAAAATACTCTTCTGTCATGGATTCATAATCTCTAAAAAGCTCTAATTCACTTATTGCATGGGCCATAACTTCTTTCAATTTATGACCTTGCTTTAAAAATACGACAAAACGAACTAGGATAAAATAAAAACTATTTGCAAAAAGAAATCTTAATGTATAGAGGGTGTCATAAATCAATCCATTAATTAAAAATCGTTTTATGGGTCTCACTGCATTGATATGATCTCTCTGTTCTTTAAATTTATTAATGATCCTAACCACATAATATGAGCCCCAAGGAGGGAGAAAGTATCGCTTCCCCTCACTATCTTCTATTATTGATTCAGAGGGTTTGAATTTATTTGCAATTTCATATTCATGCCCATGTTTAATCACAATTCCTTTATGAGGCGTGTATTCACCATCTTCTGGTGAAATAATTTTAAACATTTTTTTGTTCTTTTCATCAAAAAAATTCATGATATGAGATCTTAATGAATCAAGAATGCACTCACCATCATGATTTCCAATTATATATATAATTTTTTTATTTTTAACTGATGTAAAATGATTAAGAGCTTCCATGACTTCAGGATGTGCAGAAGTAATCATTTTTAATTTATGTAATGAAGCTTCTTCACTCCAATATTCATCATCAAAAAAAGGAACAAATGGAACAGCTAATAGATCAAACAAATCTCCATTAATAATTAGTTCAACCTCTCTTTGAGCGAACTCTCCGTTTGAAAAATATGTCAAAAAATCGACAAGTTCTTCATCATAGTGAAAATCTTCCAGGACATTGGGTTTTCCATCGACATGAGGTCCCGCACCAAGGTGCAAGTCAGACAGAACAAGAATTGTTTTATCAATTTTATTTCTTCGAAGGAACCTCATAAGACCTTTTTCCAAATGATAAGATTACTTCTTGAAAAGAAGGAACCATAGGAACAAAGTAGATATTATGACCCTTTGCTATTACGACTTCCACTGATTTAAATTCTCCGGGCCTAATATTTACATATTTTAGTACTTTACCTGATTCATTTCTAATTTTACCTATAACTTTTGTTAATGTTTTATTTTCAATAATGACTGATTGATTCTTATGATAGTTCTTTGGAGATAATACTTTCACTCTATCTTCAAATAAATACACCATAAAAGCTTCAGCTTTCTCATATCCATGCAAACTCGAGAGATTTGAAAATAAAGATAGAATAAATATAATAGATAATTTCATAATATATTTTATCATTTCTGTTAAATTCCTTCAGACAGCAATTATAGGTAAAAAATGCCCAAGAAACTGTACTATTTTGCTCCTCTTATAGATATTTTAAGCAGGGGTCGATAAGTATGACCAGAGGAACTTATATGATAAATTTATTTAAAAAATCAAATACCGAATCAGCAAAAGAAGAAATTAATATTTTTAAGTCAAAAGAAGACTTTATGTTTACTTTTTTTAATAAAGGCCACCATAGCTGGATTCTTAAAGAGATGTCTTATATGAGGGCCTTTGAGACCATATTTTGCACATTAGACTTCGAAACAATTAAGCAGATATGGAGTCCCAGACATATAGCTTTTATTAAAGCACAAGGATCACTGAGTTGTGCAATTGATTCAGAAGAACATTTAAGCTTTATTCTTTGCTACCCAGAGCTATTACAATTATTAAGATCAGGTTCTCCAGATATAGGTATCGCAGTATTATTTCATGAGCTAGGACATCTCTATCATCGTCATAACCAAAAAAGTATAGAGACACTCCAAGCACAATTTGAAGCAGATGAATTTGCTTTATTCCATGGATTTGGAGAAGATATTATTTCTGTTATTAATGACTATCGTCATTTAGAAGATAACAGAAAAAGAATTCAAAATATTCAATTTAAAATACAAAATAATGTCATCGTTTAAGTTATCTTTTGATAATATCAACTTTTAAAGATTCTATGCAAATGGAAAATAAAGATCTTTTCAATATTTCATATCATATTGTTGAAACCTATACCATTAATTGTAATTGAATAATTCTCATAAATATTCGCTTTATTACGACACTAAATCATCATACGAATTTCATTCAATTCTTTGATCTCATCTCGTATATTAGCAGCCTCTTCGAACCGAAGCTCCTTTGCAGCAAGCTTCATTTCCTTCTTTAATTCAAGAACTCTTTTATCAACTTCTGTCGGTGTCATTATGGTCATTACTTTCTTTGTTTTATTACCGGATGATTTTCTAGCGCCTCTAAGTGTTTCTATAACGCCTCCTGATACCTTTTTCTGTATAGTTTTAGGTTCTATACCATTTTTACGATTAAAGTCCGTTTGTATCTTTCTTCTTCTTGTCGTTTCATGAATTGCTTTTTTCATGCTCTTGGTTTCTTTATAGGCGTAAAGAATGACTCGGCCATTCGAATTTCGAGCGGCCCTACCTATGGTTTGGATTAAGGAGCGCGAGGAACGTAAAAAGCCTTCCTTATCCGCATCTAATATTCCCACTAATGCTACCTCTGGAATATCTAAGCCCTCTCTTAAAAGATTAATTCCAACCAAGATATCAAACTCTCCTAACCTTAAACTCTGTATTATTTCCATCCTAGTTAAGGTGTCAATATCTGAATGTAGATATTCTATTTTCATGCCGATGGATTTGTAATAACTTGTTAATTCTTCTGCTAATTTTTTAGTTAGAGTTGTAATGAGAACTTTAAAACCTGCTTTAATTGCTTTTTTACATTCAATTAAAAGATCATCTACCTGGGTACTTGCATCCTTGACTTCAATTACAGGATCTAACAATCCTGTCGGTCTTATAATTTGCTCTACATATTCACCTTTACAGTTTTCAAGTTCATAGTCCGCTGGAGTTGCGGAGACATAAAGTATCTGATCTATTTTGGCTTCAAACTCTGTAAACTCTAAAGGCCGATTGTCTAACGCCGATGGTAATCTAAAACCAAAATCGACAAGATTTGTTTTTCTTGCTCTGTCACCTCTATACATTCCTCCAACTTGAGGAATAGTCATATGAGATTCATCAACAATCATTAAAAAATCTTTCTTAAAAAAATCAATTAAAGTAGGAGGTGGTTCTCCCTCTTTCGAACCTGTAAGATGTCTAGAGTAATTTTCAATACCAGAGCAAAATCCCATCTCTTCCATCATTTCTAAATCGAATTGTGTTCTTTGATTAAGTCTTTGTTCCTCAACTAATTTTTCTTCTTTTTTCAGTATCGCTAATCTATCTCTTAATTCTTCTCGAATTGTCACAATAGCATTATCCATTTTTTGTTCTGAAACAACATAGTGAGATTTTGGGTATATGGTGGTTTTTGGTAAAGCATGTAGGATCTTGCCTCTTAAAGGGTCGACTAATGATAGAGATTCAATTACATCATCAAAAAACTCAATTCTGACCACCTGGCTATCTTCATACGATGGAAAGACTTCTACAAGATCTCCTCTTACTCTAAATGTTCCCCTCGAAAAATCCGTATCGTTTCTTGTAAACTGCATAGCAATTAATTCTTTCAATAATTTATCTCTGTCTAATTGATCATTTACATATAAGGTACATGTTTGATTTTTATATTCATCTGGTGAACCAATTCCATAAATGCAACTGACAGAGGATATAACGATAACATCATCTCTTTCATGTAAAGATCTAGTCGCCGAATGTCTTAACTTATCTATTTCATCATTTATTGAAGCATCTTTTTCGATAAACGTATCTGATCCAGCAACATAGGCCTCTGGTTGGTAGTAGTCATAATAAGAAACAAAATATTCAACTGCATTATCAGGGAAAAACTCTTTAAATTCAGCATAAAGCTGTGCTGCAAGAGTTTTATTATGAGCAAGAATGAGTGTCCTTTTACCAAGCTGTTGAATTGTATGCGCCATTGTAAAGGTCTTGCCAGATCCAGTTACACCTAACAATGTCTGATGTTTTTCTCCTGATTTAAAGGCATTTACTAGTTCTTTTATCGCTTGGGGCTGATCTCCTGCAGGCCGAAAAGGAGAAACAATTTTGAAGGAATCTGTATTTGAGTCTGACATGTAATTACCATAACAAATAAAAAAGGCCACGATAAGTGGCCTCTTGTATAAATTTATTTAAATATTTTTAGTTAAGAAAGTATGAATCAATCTTAATATCAACATCGAGTTTATTTTGAGACTGTTGTAATGCTATTTCTTGGGAAAGTAAGTCTCTGCACTGATCTAACATCTTTTTCTCACCAAAACTAAGATTCTTTTTTTCTTTTAATAAAAATAGGGCCCTTAATACTTCAGCTATTTCTAATAATGAACCTGTTTTAATTTTAAGCATATATTCTCTGTATCTTCTATTCCAGGTAGAAGTATCAATCTTTACATCATGGTCATTTAATAAGTCATACACATTACTAATTTCCTGTTGCTCAACAAGTACACGAACACCATTTTCACTGTCAGTTGGAACCATAACAGTCATACCGTTCGCTAAAATCTTTATGATGTAAAAAGATTTTGTTTGTGCACCAAGATCTTTTGCCTCAATGTCTGTGATTTGACCTACTCCATGTCCTGGACATACAGCATAGTCTCCAATCTTAAACATATTGAAATTCTCCTAAAATTCTGACGAGTTTATCTCGACAAACAAGTTATATCGCCTCGCATCAACTTTTGCAATTAGATTGTAAAATCTACATTGCTGATACTCGCTTTTTGTCGATTCGAGAGGGGCTAAACTTCCAGAGCCAATAATTTAAGTTGTTTACAGTAACACCTAATAAAAAAGGCCTCTAATAAAGAGGCCTTTTTTATTAGGTTATTTTATTGATATCAAAATCTATTTGCTAATTCGTTCTTATCAAAGAAGTAATTAATTTCTCTTTCCGCGGATTCAACAGAGTCTGATCCATGACAAGCATTGGCCTCAATAGATTTTGCATAAAGCTTTCTTAAAGTCCCTTCAGCTGCATCCGCAGGATTTGTTGCTCCCATAATATCTCTATTTTTAAGAACAGATCCCTCCCCCTCTAAAACCATAAGAACAACCGGTCCAGATGTCATAAAAGATACTAAAGAACCGAAAAATGGTCTTTCTTTATGTTCAATGTAAAAACCCTCTGCTTTTTCTTTTGAAAGTCTACTTAGTTTACAAGCTGAGATTCTTAAACCTTCAGATTCAAAACGAGAAATAATCTTCCCGATATTATTGTCCTCAGTAGCGTTTGGTTTAATAATACTTAATGTTCTTTCCATTTTCTTCTCCATTTAGCGTCACTTAAAATGTATTAACTTTAGTTTTGACGTCTAATAGTATTAACAATTAATTGTTTAGTTGTTTTAACGCAACTTCCATTTTCTCACCAAGTTCTGCAGGAGATCTGGCAATAACAATTCCACATTCTTCTAATATTTTAAATTTTGCTTCTGCAGTATCATCTCCACCTGAAATGATCGCACCAGCGTGACCCATTCGTTTGCCTGCAGGTGCAGATGCTCCAGCAATAAAACTTACAACAGGTTTTGACATATTTTTTTGAATCCATTTTGCTGCATCAGCTTCAGCTGATCCTCCGATTTCTCCAATCATCACAACACCATCAGTATCAGGATCTTCTTCATATAGTTTTAACATATCAATAAAATTAGTTCCATTTACAGGATCTCCACCAATACCGACGCATGTTGATTGCCCAATTTCTCTTTGTGTAAGTTGGAAAACAGCTTCATAGGTTAATGTACCAGACCTAGAGATAACCCCTACTTTTCCTGGCATATGTATATGACCGGGCATAATTCCAATTTTGCATTCTCCAGGAGTTATTATTCCCGGACAGTTTGGACCTATTAATCTTGAGTCACATTCTTTAAGAGCTGACTTTACTCTAATCATATCAGTTAAAGGTATGCCCTCAGTGATACAAACAATAAGAGGTATCTTTGCATTAATACATTCTAAAATTGAATCAGCAGCAAATGGAGGTGGTACAAAAATCATTGCCGCATTTGCTTCAGTTTTCAAAACTGCTTCAGAAACAGTGTTAAAAACAGGAAATCCTTCATGAATCATCCCTCCTTTCCCTGGCGTAACACCACCAACAAAGTTGGTACCGTAATCTCTAGATTGTAGAGAATGGAATGTTCCTTGCTTTCCTGTAAATCCAATTGTGATGAGCCGGGTATCACGTCCTACTAAAATGGCCATTTACGCCTCCTCACCTTTTGCAGCCGCAACTGCTTTTTTTGCTGCATCTGCAAGATCATCTGCCGCGATTAATGATAAATTACTTTCATTTAATATTTTTTTTCCTAAAGCTACGTTTGTTCCTTCAAGACGAACAATCAATGGTACTTTTAAGTCGAGCTCTTTTGCCGCTGCTACAATACCCTCAGCAATGATGTCACATTTCATTATTCCGCCAAAAATATTAACTAAGATGGCCTTAACATGATCATCGCTTAAAATGATTGAAAACGCTTCTTGAACTGTTTCTTTTGTAGCGGAACCACCAACATCCAAGAAGTTTGCAGGTTCCCCCCCCTCTAACTTGATAATATCCATTGTTCCCATGGCCAAACCTGCACCATTCACTAAACAACCTATCGTTCCATCAAGTTCAATATAAGATAGTCCAAATTTTGAAGCTCTTAATTCCTTTTCGGATTCTTCTGTTGGGTCTCTCATGGCCTCTATTTCAGGATGTCTAAAGAGTGCATTATCATCAAAATTTAATTTTGCATCTAATGCAATGATGTCACCATCAGCTGTACTCACTAATGGATTAATTTCTGCTGTTGTACAATCACTATCCATATAAAGATCATAGAGATTAGAAAAGCATTTACTGGCCTTCTTGATCATCTCCTTATCCTTTAGTCCAATACCATAAGCTAATTTTCGACCGACAAAGGGAGTGAATCCTGTGGCAGGATCAATTGCAACCTTAATTAATTTCTCAGGAGTCTCTTCGGCGACCTTTTCAATCTCAACACCTCCCTCACTAGAGGCCATAAATGTTACCTTGCTAGTGTTTCTATCTAAAACAACACCAACATAATATTCATGAGTGATCTCACAACCTTCCTCGACAAAAAGAATGTTCACAACTTTTCCTTCAGGACCCGTTTGATGGGTGACTAAAGTTTTGCCTAAAATTTCAGTTGCGTGCGTTCTTACCTCATCGATTGACTTGGCCAATTTAACTCCACCCGCTTTACCTCTACCTCCAGCATGAATTTGAGCTTTAACAACCCAAATATTTCCACCTAACTTTTCAGCACCTGCGACGGCCTCGTCTACAGATTTTGCTACTTGACCAGCTAAGATATTAATTCCAAATTTGTTTAATATCTGTTTAGCTTGGTACTCATGTACGTTCATTTTATCTCCTATGACACATGCACCTATACACTCTATATGAATCAACTCATATTAATTGTACTAATCAATTTTCGCTAGGAGCAATGCTTCACAGATAGTTGATTTAGTTGATTTAATTTGATTAAACAATGTAAGGAGTATCAACGTGTCAAAAATTAATCAGTATTTTATCTTAGAACCCGCTAAATTTTGTTTAGATGGTGGTGCAATGTACGGTATAATTCCAAAACCATTGTGGGAACAGAAAAGTAAGCCTGACAAAAAGAATAGGATAAATCTTGCTTTACGTTTACTGCTTATCAAGACAAAAAACCGTAATATACTAATAGACACCGGTATCGGTGATTATCATGGTGAAAAATTTGAATCATTGTTTTGTATTAGAAGTGAGAAATCACCACTCTCAAATGCCTTAAATCAATGTGACGTCTCTCCTGATGAGATTACTGATCTAATCATTAGCCATCTTCATTTTGATCACGTAGGAGGAATATGTGAGCTGTCAAAAGACAAGAAGTTAACTCCCGTATTCAAGAACGCTACAATTCATCTACATAAAGACCATTATAGTTATGCTCTTACTCCGACAAAAAGAGATGCAGGTTCTTTCCAAAAACAATATTTTCAGCCAATTATTGAGTTTTATATTGCAAAGAAGAAGGTTCACTGGCTCGAAAATAAGTCCGGAGATATTATTCCAGATATCAATATTAAGTATAAATCTTCAAATGGTCACACCCCTCACTTGATACATCCTTACAACGATGATTTCATCTACTTAACGGATCTCGTGCCAACTTCTAATCATATCAAAATCCCATGGGTTATGGGTTATGATATTGAGCCTGGTGTGACTGTTCAATTTAAGGAAGAATTTCTTAAATTTATCCATGATAAGAAGTTAACTATTATCTATGAACATGATGATGATTTTTGGGGAAGTAAACTCGAGCTAAACCAGAAAGGTCAATTTCAACCTACGGAATTAAAAGATAAAGTAAACCAATTAAGCTACGAAATTACATTTCCTTAATTTTTTTACTTAAATTATTTATTAATATTGTTCCATTTGCCTTAATGACATCAGACTGTTTGAGAAATTTTTCTTTTAGAATTAATTGTCTTTTGGGATCCAGTTTTTTGGCAAATTTCCCCTTAGGTTTAGATTTTGAAATCATTTCGGCCGCCAATCCTGATATTGATTTTCCATAATTAATTATTTCTTCATATATTGAAGATAAGTTTTTCTGTGATGTAGCAAGACGCTTATCTTTTCTTATGAAATCTATTATTATTTCTTGAAGGATTGGTGATATCTCTCTGGTATAAATGTTATAAAATACATTTATATCTTTCGACATTCTCCATTTGGGTTGTGTTGATGAGTAAGCAGCGACTAATTTATGCAGTAAGGTATCCATGGTAGTTAGAGATTGCAATTGGTATTTTAAAGGAAGTAGCAATCGTGATCGTCTTTTGTCTTTAATTACTGATAGCTTTTTATTGAACATAGACTTTGTGCCATTAAAGAAAAGTATTTTTGATTTAATTTCTTTTAATCCCGGTATATTTTGAATGAAAGATAATGTTTTAAAAATCGGTAGTGCCTTTAAAAAAGAAAAAAACTTATGACTTAAACTGGTATCAAAAACTTGCAATGTGAGATCATAATGTCCATAGACAAATTTACCGCCTTTAATAATATCAAATTTGTTAAAAAGAGCGGCTCCTTTATAAAGTTTTGATTGGCTAGTAACAACGACGTTCTGATCACCTGTTGATAAAATTTTTCCAGGCAGAGACCTAAGACTTAAATGCAAACCTGCGGGCCCCTTCCGATTAAAGGCCATCCACAGTAAGTCTGCGTCTTTATCAGCTGACCATTCAAACATTAAGTTATTCATTGATCCTGTATTAGCACGCTTTACGTATTTATTTAGTCGATTAAAATTTTTGGTATTAAGACCAAAAAATAATTCTTTTGTAGGTTTTGAATCGTAAAACATGTAGAGATTTAACATCACCATAAAAAAACATAATAGTCCCATAGTAAATTGGACAATTCTTTCTTTTTGTCTAAAGCGTGTGCTTTGAAAATGTTCTAATGCTTCTATGTCTGTATATTCATCAAATTCTTCATCTTCTACATCTGAAAATGTTGGAATGTTCGAATCTTCATTTGAAATTTCGAGCTCTTGTTCTTGTGCACCAGAAATTTTAAAAATAGGAGGACCTTTCTCTACAACATCAGATTCCCTTAGGGGAGATCCTATATATGGAATGTCGGGTAGATCGAGAAACTCAAGGTCATCTTTATCTTGTTTAGCTTCTTCAGTAGAGTATCTTTCACTTCCTGCACGATCAATTAATTCTCGAGACTGTAAAAAATCTTTTTCAATATAGTTTTCTAAAGGTTCAATATTTGGCAAACAAGGTAAATCAGGAGGATCATCATAATCGTCATCTAATTCTTTTATCGTAATTTTTTTTGCATCTCCAATAAACTCATTTAAATAATGAAATGGGTCCGACTGTTTTTCTGATTTAAAATCTTTTGCTGATGGAACGAGCTTTTCATTATCTGATTCATTTTCAACAACTTCTGACGGATGTGGTGGTGGTAAGTCCGGAAGCGATTCTACTCCATGATCTTTTTGATAAAGAACTTCTTTTAATGCCTGTTCTAATTCAGGAATGTCTTTAAAAGCAGTCCAAGGTTTATTCCCTTCTTTCCAAACCAATACATTTTCATTCAATTCATGTGCCTGATACATAGCAATAACTTTTTCTAATGAGAAAGGACCGAGGTGATGATCACCTTTAAAAATAAACCAAACTTCTTCCATGAACCTAAATGACCTTCTTATACAGTAATTAAGATAATTTTACTGCCAAGAACTATAATGAGCAAGGCAAGTAATTGAAATTTGGAATTAAAATAGGCCTTAAACAAAAAAAGCCCATCACGGAAGTAATGGGCCTTTTTGAGAGACATTTGATGAAGCTAATGAAAAAATCCTTTCTTCTCTAGCTTCCACACACACATATTTATATAAGCAAGGAGTGTGCCAACTTTAAGTCTTTACCAATGGCCCTCAACATCCTGTAATTATGGAATCCCCCCCCCGGTCATCGTCAGATTCTTGACTGACTTAGAGCGAGGCACGTCAAGATCTTGACCTTAGTTCGCGAAAAAAGATTTTAACTTAAAAATACCGGCTTCTATGGCCTCATGCTCAGATTCAAAGCTTGTCATCAACGCAACATGGTAAAATATTTTTCGAGAATCTTTTTGCAAAATATCAATTTCAACAGAGAATGCTTGCTCATGGAAATTGATGATAAGTCGTCCTTCCTTATAAGAACCCTTTTCAAATGGTATAAAAAAATCCTTAGGATAATCATATGCTGAAGGTTTCAATTAAATTACCTATATTGTCATTGAAATAATCATAGATTAAACTAACTTAAATATATTAACAAGCTCCAAGGGAATGCGAAGTGATAAAATCAATTCTTTTACTAACTTTTATTATATCATCATTAAACTTTGCCGCTGCAAATTCTTGCATTCAATTAATAAAAGGTTCAGTACAAGTTAAATGGACTGCTTTTAAAACACCTGCCAAAATAGGTGTCACGGGGTTTTTACGAGGTATTATATTAGAAGGTCCGAGCAGTGGAAAATCTATTCCGATTATTCTCTCAAGCTCATCTTTTAAACTCATAACTAATAAAAAAAGCATAGATAGTAATAACCCTGCAAGAGATGCCAAAATTGCGAAATCTTTTTTTAGCACCTTAAAAAATAACGGCAACATTACAGGATCTGTTTCTAGTCTCACGAAAAAAAATACTGTTTTAAATTTAAAGTTAAATTTAAATGGAGTTGAAAAGAATCTTCCCCTTAAATTATCTATCGCCAAAAATGAACTTACAGCGACAGGCCATGTAGATGTACTCGACTACTCAATGGGTTCAGAACTTGCTGCTTTAAACAAAGCTTGCTTTGCAAAACATGAGGGAAAAACCTGGTCAGATGTTCAAGTCAATTTAATTGCAAAATTTCAAAATTGTACAAAATAAATATAACCTCTTGAAATTCCTTCAATATGCCAGAATTTTATGACAATATTTAAGATTTAATTGGTTATTCCGAATAGCAAAGTGCTGAATTCTTTATTTAACGCAACTTACATCAAAATGTTAGTAACTATGGATATTTGTACTTTAGACAATTTAAAAATAGAAAATAATCGATCTGAAATCATTGCTACATTGATTAGAATGTACCGTGAAACTACTCCTGTATTAGTTTGGCAAAATAATCTAAACGGTACTAAACTCATGAAAAATTCACTTATAGACGGTATTTTTCCAGAGCTTGGAAACTTTGTCCTTACACCCTTGCCAGAAAGCGATGTATTCGATTTTTGTAATACATCTACAATCTACATTCGAGGCAATGAAAGAAGCATTCTGTTTAAAGAGCCTAAAATAGTGATTTATGATAAGAAGATAATTGTGCAAATTCCGCGTCAAGTTAGAATGTATGACAAGCGATATTCAGAACGGTTTCATTTTGGCCTAAAGTCAAATTATCGTGTTGAAATATTTCATCAAAAAAAGTCATTAAATGAAGAACAAATATTCCAAGTCTCCCTTTTTGATATTAGCGACAAGGGAGCTTCATTTAATTTAAGCCTTTTAGATCAAAAGAACTTCAATCAAGAAGAAGTGATCAAACTTGTAAGGTTAGGTAATAAATTTTTCCCCGATTATTTAATGGGGAAAATTATTTACTTACATCGTCTAGATAACAAGATTGGAGGGATTCACTGCCCCTCAATAAAAATGGGCGTTAAATTCGACCGTTGTCTTTCTAAAAATGAACTTGCTGAAATTAAAAGTGTACATCACTAGTAGTCCCGAACAAACTCTCTGCGTTAACAAAAACTCTTAACTCCCCATAACTAGTGAGTTATACTTTCACCTCAAACATTTTAATAGTTAACTAGCAGGAGCAAAAATTTCATGGTTTCGCATTTTAAAAAAGTCCTCACCAGCTCAATTGTAAAAAAACAATTGATGGGTGTGACAGGATTATTACTTTGTGGCTTCTTATTGTCACATATGTTGGGTAATTGCCTAATGTATCTTGGTCCTGAAGCCTTTAACACTTACGCTTATACCCTTACGTCAAATAAGTTAATTTATGTGGCAGAAGCAGGTTTATTAGCAATCTTTTTCACTCACCTTGGACTGGCAATTAGATTAACAATTGAAAATAACATAGCACGTCCTGTGAAATACTATATGAAACAAAATTCAGGTAGAGGATCGAACTTTGCTTCTTCTACAATGCCTTATACAGGACTCATTGTTCTCATTTTTATAGTGCTTCATTTAATAAATTTTAAATATGGTCCTTACTACACCCAAGCTTATAATAATGTAGAAATGAGAGACCTCTATCGAGTGATGATCGAGCACTTTGCTTCACCCTTGAATGTCCTCTGGTATATTTTTGCAGTTCTTAGTTTAGGAATACATGTGAGTCATGGATTTTGGTCGGCCTTCCAATCAATTGGATTTAATCATCCTAAGTATAACTGTATTTTAAAATGTACATCAAAAGCATTCGCAATCTTTATAACATTAGGCTTTTCAGCAATGCCAATTTATTGCTTCCTACAGGGGGGTCATTAAAATGACTGTCAAAAAAATCAACGGAAATGTTCCTCAAGGTGATATTAAAAATATTTGGGAAGATCATAAGTTTAAATCTAAATTGGTAAATCCATCCAACAAAAGAAAATACAATGTCATAGTTGTAGGAACAGGACTTGCGGGAGCTTCAGCTGCTGCAACTCTTGCGGAACTTGGATACCACATTAAGTCTTTCTGCATTCAAGACTCTCCTAGAAGAGCTCACTCAATAGCCGCACAAGGCGGAATTAACGCCGCAAAAAATTATCCAAATGATGGTGATTCTATCTGGCGTCTATTTTACGACACTGTTAAAGGTGGAGATTATAGATCAAGGGAGGCCAATGTCTATCGTCTAGCATCCGTCGCTAATAATATTATTGATCAAGCCGCTGCGCAAGGGGTTCCATTCGCACGTGATTACGGAGGCTACTTAGCAAATAGATCTTTTGGTGGAGCACAAGTCTCAAGAACATTTTATGCTCGTGGACAAACAGGTCAACAATTACTACTTGGAGCCTATTCTTCACTTATGAAAGAAGTAAGCAAAGGAAAAATAGAGCTTTTCACAAGAAGAGAAATGATTGATCTTGTTTTAGTTAACGGTAAAACTCGTGGAATTATTGTTAGGAATATCATCACTGGAGAAATTGAAAGATATGCGGCAGATGCTGTACTTCTTTGTACCGGCGGATACGGTAACACATATTATCTATCAACCAATGCAATGGCATCAAACGCTTCAGCTGCCTTTAGGGCCTACAAAAAAGGTGCCTATTTCGCTAATCCATGTTTTACTCAAATTCATCCTACTTGTATTCCTGTTCATGGAGAAAATCAATCCAAGCTCACTTTAATGTCTGAGTCATTACGAAATGATGGACGAGTCTGGGTTCCAGAAGCGAAAGGTGATAAAAGACCTCCTAATGAAATCCCAGATGAAGAAAGAGATTATTATCTTGAAAGAATCTATCCGAGTTTTGGTAACCTAGTCCCAAGAGATGTGGCATCAAGAAATGCAAAAAATCAAATTGATGCTGGTAAAGGAGTAGGTGTTACCGGAGTAGCAGTATACTTAGACTTCAGAGATGCAATAAAAAGAGATGGAGTTGACACCATCAAAGCAAAGTATGGAAACTTATTTGATATGTATGAACGTATTACAGATGAAAATCCATACCAAGTACCTATGAAAATATACCCTGCTGTTCATTATACAATGGGTGGATTATGGGTCGATTATAATCTTATGAGTAACGTTCCAGGACTATTTGTCCTAGGAGAAGCAAACTTCTCAGACCATGGCGCAAATAGATTGGGAGCATCTGCCCTCATGCAAGGATTAGCTGATGGTTATTTTGTTATTCCTTACACTTTAGGAAATTATCTTGCAACGGATAAAACTCACCTAGATTCAGTGACAACAGATCAAAAAGAATTTGAAGAAGCTGAATCAATTGCAACTGAGAAAATCCAAACATTGCTCAATATTAATGGATCAAGGACTGTAGATGATTTTCACAAAGAATTAGGTCACATCATGTGGGAGCATGTTGGGATGTCACGCAATGAATCAGGTCTTAAAACGGCGATCGAAGAAATAAAGAAACTTCGTGCAGAGTTTTGGAAAGATGTAAAAGTCACTGGTATGAATGAAAATATCAACTTAGAGTTAGAAAAGGCTAATAGGGTTGCTGATTTTTTAGAGTTAGGAGAACTAATGGCACGAGATGCACTAGAAAGAAAAGAATCTGCTGGCGGGCACTTTAGAGAAGAATCACAAACTGAAGAAAACGAGGCCAAAAGAGATGATGATAATTTCTGCCATGTAGCTGCATGGGAATTTAATGGAGTTGATACTGACCCAATTCGAAATATCGAAGAATTATCTTTTACTAACGTAGCATTAACACAAAGATCATATAAATAAGGGTAGACCATGCGTAATAATACAGTTTCAATGAATTTAAATTTAAAAATTTGGCGACAAAAAGATGGGAAAGACAAAGGCTTCATAGAGGATTATCGATTAGATGGAGTGTCCCCTGATATGTCATTTCTTGAAATGCTAGATATGCTAAATGAAACTCTCATCCGAGAAGGAAAAGATCCTGTCGCCTTTGATCATGACTGTCGAGAGGGAATTTGTGGAATGTGTTCGTTAATGATTAACGGTCAATCACACGGACCGGAAGCTGAGACAACTACTTGCCAACTTCATATGAGAAAATTTAAAAATGGTGACACTATTGTCATAGAGCCATTTAGAGCGAAGGCCTTTCCTGTTCTAAAAGACCTTATCGTAGATCGCTCAGCTTTTGATGAAATCATAGCAGCTGGCGGATATGTTTCGGTTAATACTGGAAATGCTCAAGATGCTAATACATTACCTATTTCAAAAATTAATGCCGAACTATCTATGGATGCGGCGGCATGTATTGGCTGCGGAGCCTGTGTTGCAAGTTGTAAAAATGCTTCGGCGATGCTTTTTGTTTCTGCAAAAGTCAGCCAATTGAGCTTATTACCACAGGGGCAAATAGAAGCAGAGGCCAGAGTTCAAAGCATGGTAAATAAAATGGATGAATTAGGATTTGGTAATTGTACTAATGAGGCTGAATGTGAAGCTTCTTGTCCTAAGGGAATTGATATCTCAAATATTGCAAGAATGAACAGAGAATATCTGACTGCATCGGTGAAATCTCAAGAGTAAGTTTTAAGGGAATTTCTTTAATTCTATACAAGCAGTTTCATCATGTTCAAGACATTTTTCATATATGAGCTGTAACGCCTTTTTTTCGGACCCTCTAATTATGAGATATTTAAAATGATAACAACCTTTTAAATGATCCAAATCACAGGCTATTTTAAAATTTTTCTTAGCTTCTATAAATTCACCTTTTTCTGCATGAAATGTCCCCATTTCCATACATGCTGGGATAATTTTATGATCACAAGCTAAATTTAGTTTTGCTGTTGCCAATTTTTGTTTTGCATTTTTTCGAAACTGCATACCAACATAATAGCAAGCTTGAAAATCCCTGTTATTGCATTTCTTCAAGTTTTCTGTAAATGACTTCTCAGTCGCCAAAATATCGCAAGAGTCTCTATAGTTTTGTCTGCAAGCAACTTTTAAGTTTTCAATACCCTCTTCTCTTTTTTCATCATACAAATTCTCTTTTCCAAAATAATAACAACCTCTAGCATGATTATGTCTAAGGCATGCTAATTCATTTAGTGTAATGTTTCGACTCTGCTTATATTTTAATGTTTTATCATCGTAAAGTTGATAACAACTATCCATATCTCCAGCGTTACACTTCTCTTGTCTTGATTTTTGTTTCTGTATACTCGCCTTAATCCAAAGGGCATTTGGATTTTTTGATCCTTGAACAAGGTTAATCATTCCCAAATTAGCACATGCTAGATCTGATCCTTTCTTACATGCATCTCTTAAATCCCCTCTCCAAAATAGATTATATGATAGTTTGATAACTAAGAGGAGAAACAAACTGAGTATAATCTTATTTCGATGTGACCATAGTAGATTTTTATAATCTCTATTTTGGGGGATAATTTCTCGAAAACTAGAATAGTCCACTGTAGAAGTAAGGCCTGTATCATCTCGACCTAAACTTGATAAATATTTCATCAATCCCTCAGCGATAGCTTTTTCAAGGTTTTGACATTTATGTATAAGTGAAATTGCCTGATCAACAAAATCTTTAGGAATATCATTTTGATATTTTACGATTCTACTTTTCTTACTTTTGAGTACATCATCTAAATTATCATACCCATGCTGGCCATCGACAAGGCCATACTTTAAAGGTTTAGCGTGTCCACCTTCTAAGTGTTTTTCGTCAAAAGTAACTTCAAAATGGCAAATAGTTTGCTTTTCTAGGATGATGAATAAATCACCATCTTCGCCTTTAAGCCAAATGGTTTGCTGATGATTGTCACTTTTGAGTTTTTCGGGAGAGATTTCATTTATTTCCATGATTATATCCTAAGAGATAATAGATTTGATACCAAGAGGTTTCTCATACGACTCTCCGCACAACAGGTAAGGACAAGACTTGATGATCTGGTCTATCTAAGGGACTATGCATTTATGCAGATCTTCTCAAAAAATAGTGAGTTATTTTTAAAAAATTTAAAATTAATGAGCAAAGACATTCTAATCACTGAAATGGGCCTAGTTTTAAAGAAATCAAGAGTGCATCATAACGGCCATAGCTATCCCTTAAAATATGTCATTTTTGAGGATCCTAAAAAGATAGGTTATTTCGATCAGCATAGTTTTCAAATAGGAATCAATAAGTCGTTAATGTTAAATGCTAAGCCAGCTGTTATAAAAAATATCTTAAGGCATGAGCTTGTTCACTTTTTTCAATTTGTAACTCAAGGAAATACTATAAGTCCCCATGGGGCTGAATTTAAGTCGCTCTGTAGAGGCTTTGGATACGGAGCAGATGTCAGCAATGCCACTGCCCAACTTGAAATTCTTAACGATCAAATTGAAGGTGATTTATATACAGAGAAACTTATTGTAAAAATAAAAAAACTATTAAATCTTGCTGAGAGTGACAATATTCATGAGCGAGAGCAGGCAACATTAAAAGCAAACCAATTACTTCTTAAACATAATCTTAAACAGTATCAAGTTAATTCTTTACAAGACGGCCTTGAACAAACTGAAGAGATCTGCTTAAAACGTGTTTTAGAAACAAAAAGAACCACTTCAAAAATGCACGCCATTTATGAAATACTTTCTTGTTTTTTTGTCCAACCTGTATTTAATCATGGAAAAGGAATAGTTTATCTTGAAGTCATAGGCTCTAGAATTAATGTAGAACTAGCAGCATACGTCACACAGTTTTTAGAGCAAGAACTTGAGTTTATATGGGAACTGACTAAGAAAGAGAACTCATTAAAAGGAGTTAAGGCACGAAATTCATTTTTTAAAGGTGTCGGCAAAGGTTATGCTTCTAAAATCCATCAACAAAATAACCAGACTCTAAAAGATAATGAATTAATTGTTTTAAAAGAGGAATTACAAAATCAAGTTGCGAAAGTATATGGAAGATTAAGCTTCAGTGGAAGTACAGCTAAGACTTGTGATGATTCAATGTTACTTGGAAAAAAGGCCGGTAAATCACTAAATATCAGGAAAGGAATTAGCTCAACAAGCTTCTCTAATAAGTTTCTCCCTTTTTATGGAAAATAATATGACTCCTGAAGAACTTTTATCACTTTATAAAAAAATTTCAAATTTTGACCGTCATATGGGCATGCATCTTACCTGCGTGAAACAAAAAGATGGAGGCCACGAATTGATCTACAAAATGGTTATCAAAAAAGAACATTTGAGTTCTCCTGATTCCTGTCACGGAGGTGTTTTATCTGCATTTATGGATGCTGTTTTGGGTGTTCCAGTATTAACTTATGCTGTTGGAAGGGACATGCTTTGCTCTACTGTAGAATTTAAAATGAACTTTCTAGGTCCGGCTAAATTAGGTGATGTTATTGTAGGAAAAAATATAATCGACTTTAAGGGAAAGTCCCTTGTTGTCAGTTCCGCAACACTTGTTAATGAAGTCACCGGGGCACAGATTGCTAAAGGAATGGGTACTTTTAACCTCTATCCCACAAAAAAGAGGGACTTTTTTAATCTCAATCCGAAAATTAAAATGCTTTAAATACCTATAATTGCTGATGCCCGAACGGAAAGGTCAAGCTTAGGCCTCTTTTACCGATAAGATAGGAGAGGTGAAGAACGTGAAAAGAATTGTTGCTCTAGCAATATGCCTGCTCTGTAACGGCATTATTCAAAAGACCCATGCATCAGATTCCTGGATTGAGCTGAAACGTGCTCATGTATCTTTCGAAAGGCCTGAAAATTGGAAATCTTTTAAAGACCTATTAGGATTTCCCCTTGTCCTTGTTGGACCAATGAAAAAAGGAGCACGTATTACTGTAGGTATCACACCCAGCGATATCAAAGATTATCCATATAAAAAAGATGGCTTTAAGAATTCTTTGAAGACTTACAAAGATGATGCAAAAAAATGGATTTCCACAAAACAGGGAAATATAAATGAATTCTTCCCCTATAAGAAAACAAGTTGGAAAAATACTGGTGATGTTCATAGCTATGGGTTTAGGTATAATTTAGGAAAAGTTGCTTTTGTAGAAAGATCTTATTACCTCCACTGCCAAGAACAATTATTTCATATCAAAACTCTGTATAGAGAAAAGCTTTTTAGAGGAGAAGAAAAGAGAATATCTTCAGTATTAGACAGTTTTAACTGTAAATCGAAAGTGAGGTCATTTCAATGAAATTGAAACTGGCCAGCTCTTCATGGCAAAGATATATTTCTATTTGCCTTACTTGCTTATCTTTAAGTATCTCAGGTTTTTCACCTGCATTGAATGCAGAAGATCAAGTAGAAACAGATACAGAATCAATCTCTTTAGCTGAAGAAGCTACCATTTCTCTTTTTGAACAAATCACTCCTTTATGTAAAGACAATGGAAAATGGAAGTTAACTACAGTTAAAATTCCTGACAGTGATGAAGAAATTAATTGTGCTACTTTAATGAAAATAGAATTTGATTTAATGATAGAACTTGATGGGTCCGCTAACGATGAAAAAAATGCATTAAGGTGTGTCACGCAAGGAATGGACGCACAAGATAAATTAACATTTGCAAGAAGTTTAGAAAAATTAGGAGAACTCAGTCTTCCTCTTGATGAACACTTTAATTGTCCGGGGAAGGATAAATCCATAGGTAAATGTCTCACTGAATCGGATATTTGGTGTAACTTAGCCAACACTTCATTAGATACAGTTACTTTAGGGGCAGGTACAAAAATTTTAAAGAAAATGGGCATTGAATGTCCATCTACTACAAAGTCAAATTGCTTTGATGAGCTTATTTATGGTGTATTCAAAAATATTGCAACTAATATTGATGCAATACTCTCCCTTCCGGGATTAATCTGGGGTGGAATAAAGTCATTATTTAAATCAGAAGGGCCATCAAGAGATCAACTCCATCAAATTGAACATAGTGAAGATAAGAAAGTCTCTGGTATGGTCGCAGATAAGGCGCAAGCAGTTATAGACTCCGTCTCTGGTTTCTTTAACGCTATGGGGACAATGATTGATGAATCTATCAAAGATAATTTCGGTTGTGAAGAATGGTCTTCATCAAGAGTCACATTAGGATTTGGAGAAGAACCAAAATGTCTTAAACCTGTTGTCTCATGGAAATGTGCGACATGCTCACAAGCATTAAACATGTCTTGTGGAATCTTAGGTTTTGCCGGTGGAGAAATAGTAACCGCTTACTTAACAGGTGGTGCTCTCAGCATGGTTAAAACAATGGGGACTGCTGCAAAAGCGACTAAAGTAGGACAAGCAGTTGGGGCAGTTGCTTCCAAGGCAAAGGCCACTAAAATGTACAATGCTCTTGCTACCGGAGCTAAATATGGATCTAAACCTCTTGTTTATACAGGTAAAAAGGCAATTGGAGTCATTAAGTTTTCTGGAAAAGCTGCAACAGGAATAGTTAAAGTAGGAAGAAAGTGGATGATTAAGGTTGGCAAAGTATTGATGCCAGTTTCAAAGGCCACAAAATTAAAAATTCTAAAAGGTTTTCTGAAAGCAGAGAAAAAAGTGATAGGAGCTGCTACATTTGTTCCTAAGAAATATTTCCAAGCTTTAGAAAAAGCTTTTGTATCAGGTTACCATTCAACAGATGGCTTCGCTTATCTTATAAAAGCGAGACAATTAGCAAGAGAAGGACAGCTTGTTTCTAAAACTGTTGACGTAGGAACCGTTGCCACAAAATCTCAAAAAATGATTGGACTTGAAAAACAGTATGCAAAAACTCAAGTTAGATATGAAAGAGCTTTAACTGAATATGAAAAAGCAATTTCTAAAGTGGGCAAGTTAAACCCAGATGATTTATCAAAAATCACCGCCAGAAAATTGGATACAATACGAAGACTAGAACAAAACTCTAAAAATATTGCCGGTAGACTTTCTACAGAAGCTAATGCCATTAGAGCAACTAAGGCCGCAGAGTTAGCTAAAGTGACTAAAGTAGCTGAAGTTGCCAAAACAACAAAGGTCACACAAACTACAAAGGTTTCAAGGCCAGTCAATGTTGTCACTAAAAGCAAAGCAACAACGACGACCTCCACTACTGTTACGAAACCATTGAACTCAAGTTCAAGAATAACTTTAGCTTCAAATAAAACGAAATCTGTCCCAACAATTACAAGAGGAAATTATCAAGGTACTTATAGAGTTGGAGATCAGGTTGATATTGCCTATAAATCAGGTAATCCCTCTAGAACAGTTGAGATTGTAGATGAATCGGAAAAAGCATTAAAAGTAAGAACAGCAGGTGGACCATTAGAAGGTTCATGGGTCAGAAAAGATTTTCTTAATCCATCACAGACAAGAACATATAATAATTCTGTTTTATTGGCAGATGATTTAAAGGTTCCCTACAAAGCATCTAGTCCTAAGGTACAAGCTATAAATGGTCAGGGTGCAGTTGGTGATGTTGTACAATTATCATATAAAGACCCTAAAAATGGATTTAATGGAAAGCTTACTGGCGAAATTTTTAAAGAAACTAAAGATACGATTTGGATTAGAAATGCCAGTAATCCAAATGGCAGACCAGTGAGAAAGAACGTTCTCAATTTAGAAAGGACAAGAAATTTTAATGACACAAGACATTTAGCAGCAACAAGAACAATGACAGAAGGAAATGGGATTTCATTCACTCATAAGGGTCAAGTCGTTAATGGAAATGTTGCTTCAATTAATCAAAAATCAATAAGAGTTCAGTTGGCAAACGGCGAGTTTGTTACCTATAAAATGAGAGATATTGAAACAATGACAATTAAGGCCCAGCAAGCTACAAATATCTCTGTAGTTAATCCTAAGCCTCTCACTCTTTCGACTTCAAGCTCGACATCATCTTCAGCAACAACAGCATCGACTACAACGACAAGAGTTGCAGAAACATCGTCCTCCACTCTTGCCACGACAACGACAAATAGAGCAAGGTTGGCCAATCGTATTGCTCAACTTAATAAACAAAGCCGTGCAACATTACATGCTTTAAAAGCACAAGGAAAAGTAACTTTCTTTAAGTTAAAAAATGGTACAAGAGTAAGTGGTAGAGTTCTTAGTATTCATGGAGATCATGTTCGAATCATGTCTAATGGGAAGATGAGAAAGCTATTTTACAAAGATGTTTTAAAAATTACAATTCCAGCAAGAATTTCAAATGAAATGAAGGATGAGACAACATCAAATAGTAATTCTGATGATCAAGATACAACAATCACTACAAACAATGACGATACAATAGTATTACCTACCGGTTCAGATACGGACACTGACACTGACACAAATACAGACACTGACACTGACACTGACACTGACACTGACACAAATACAGACACTGACACTGACACTGACACTGACACTGACACAGACACAGACACAGACACA
>JABGXW010000155.1 GCA_018675575.1 Bacteriovoracaceae bacterium
TAGATTATCAAAAATCCAAACTTCATCACCTCGGCCCTGATGAAACTTTGCTAAATGAAAACCAATAAATCCATAACCACCAGTTATTAGTACTCTCATAAATCACCCTTTTCTTTTTAAGTAGTCTATTCCAATCTTTTTTGACGTTGGTATATCCAATACGTTTTTCACCTTTTCATTATTAATCATATAGTTATATTTTTTAGGTTCTCCATCGCAACCAAATTTAACTTCTATCCCAAGCTCATCAACAAGATCCCAAAGTCTCACTGGCCCACCACCTGTTAAATTAAAAATTTCGGAGTGTCTTTCAAAAGAATAAGTTTCCAAGAAATTTGCAATTTGGTTTGTATCAATTAAACTTAAATTTGAATCTAAAGACATAAAAACTGTTCCAGTATTTAATAAGTCGTAGATTGGTCCCTTTTTTAACTTATCTCCTACCACTGTTCCTAACCTCAAAATTAGGTAATTGTCACAATACTTTTCAACTAAACGTTCGGCTATCCATTTATGGAAACTGTAATAATTTAGATCTTTTGGATTGATGGTGCTCTCTTCTAAAGTTTTCTCAAAATTTGAAACATCGTTATACACATCGATTGTGGACATATATACATAATGATCAAATTCAAAATCGAAAAAGGTGTTTTCAACACTATTAACACTGGCCATCCAGTCAAACTTTGGGTCTTGATTAGCCTTGAATCGATAACTATTACCATTACAGTTTATAAATGTTCGGCATCTACTCCCTATCAGGCCTTCATAGTTATCTCGATTAATACCTAATACAGTTGCTTTACTATTTTTGAACCTTGATATAGCACCATCACCGACAAGCCCATTTGAGCCTAAAACAATATAATCATATTTTTTTTCTGATGTCATAAGATATTACACGAGTACTTTGTGAAAAAGCCGTGAAACCTTAAAAAAACGATTCTTTGTTAAGGCCAATAGAAACCATGGAGTATAGGTAAGGACGGACCTAAAAAATTTGAAGTTTGATTTTCCAAAGTCTCTATTTTTCCAATTTGTAGGTATTTCTTTAATAGAATAATTAAATATG
Organism: Bacteriovoracaceae bacterium; assembly: GCA_018675575.1. Lineage (GTDB taxonomy): Bacteria > Bdellovibrionota > Bacteriovoracia > Bacteriovoracales > Bacteriovoracaceae > M0603. The sequence goes on from JABGXW010000155.1 coordinate 1,073, forward strand.
TGAGCCTTGACTACAATCTCCAAAGTAACAGAAAAACTTACCGTACTCACAAGATTTAATGTCTTTATCATATCGGCTGAGTATAATTTAAAACTATTGGTGGGGTCGTGAGTATTGATACCAGTAAAACACCTAAGCAGAAAACCTGCAGCCATTGGTAACCACTTCTTCAAAGACTCTTCAAGGTCCTGGTTTCCACCTTTGCAGTACCTAGATGGACAATAAACATCTACTCCCTTTTCCATTTCAGATACCATAAAGTCTATTTGCGTTACATCATCACATAAATCACCCATTAACACCTGATAGAACTTTCCATTGGCCATTTTAAAGCCACTTCTTATGGCCCCTGAAGGTCCTGAAGCTATTGAGTTTTTACACAAAACAATGTTGCTTTGCCCATCCTCTATTCTCTTTTTCACCGGGAGAATAGTAGTATCCCCATCGCAATCATAGCAGATCAAAATTTCGTGTTCTGTTTTGACGTGCTTTTTTATGGCATCCAAAACAAAATGGATATTTTCTGATTCATTGTAGACTGGGATGATTATGGATAATTTCATATATCTTTCTCTATCAGGGCAATATTCTAGGCTCAGGGAGAGGAACGATAAACTTCCCGCCATTCTTTATATATTCACTCTTTTCTAAAAAGAAATCTAAATAATTCCAAGTTAACAAAAGTGCATAGTCTGGTTTCCGTTTTAAAAATTCCTCTTCACTAATAATAGGAATGTGGCTACCTGGGGTAAGCATCCCTTGCTTAAGCTCATTTGTTTCTGCAATACAACTTACTTTTTTATCATCAATTTCGAAGTAATTTAAAAGTGTATTTCCCTTTGCTGGAGCACCGTATCCACCTATTGATTTTCCCTCTTCGCATAATGTACTCATAAGCGCATTTAATTCTATTTTGGCACGATCTACCTGATTTCCAAAGTTTTTGTAGGTTTGCATATCTTTTACGCCCCAACCTTCTTCGAAAGTTAGCAAATCACCTACGCTGCTCTGAATTTCATGAGCACCTTTATGTCCAATAAAAAACCTCAGGGCGGGACCAGAGGCACCGAAAGAGAGTCTTTCAACATGAAAGACTTCCAAGTCAAACTTTTTAAGAAAGTTAACAACAGGGGTTAGACTCAAATAACAAAGGTGTTCGTGATAAATAGTATCAAACAACTTTTTCTCTATAAGATCTATAAGATAAGAAGCTTCAACAATAAATGTTCCTTTTTCAGCAATTAGTTGTTTAACTCCCTTTGTAAATTCTGAGATGTCGTCAACATGAGGATAGATATTCATTGCAGATGCAATATCAATTTTGCCATGGTCAGCAACTATTTTTTTAGCAACCTCTGGAGTAAAAAAATTGCTATAAATTTTATGACCTTTCTTTTCCGCAACATCATGAACACTAGATGGCTCAACTCCAATTCTAATCACATCACCTACGCTGGCATAGGCATCAAGAAGAATCCCATCATTACATCCTATATCACAAACTTTTTTATTTGAACCAAGTTCAAAATCTTTAAAAAGACGTGTAACTAAATGAGCATAATGTTCCTTTAATGCCCTTGAAGTTGAAGATAGATACAGGTAATCACCGAACATATGCTCAGGACTGACAACATCTAAAAGCTGAACCAAAGCACAATCATTACAAAAGTAGATTTCAAGAGGAAAACTCCTTTCTTTTGGAATATCCTCTTCCTTTAGAAAACTATTAGAGGGAGGATGCTCTCCTAAGAACAAAATACTTTCAAGGTTCTTTGAGCTGCAATATCTACAGCTGTTATTTCTTTTACATAGTTCGAGTTCTTTCAAAACTTTCTCACTTTTGAGGGAAGGTATCCCAACAATCTACCAATAATTTACCTGTCATGTTCAATTCCCGATACTCATTGTGTGGACAACCCACAAAAATAACATCACACCTTTCCATCATTTCATTTAAATTAACAAACCTGGGGTCCTTAATATAAACGTCAGTGCAATAGACTTCGGCATTTTCATATTCCAAAAGACGCTTTAATTTATAGGCTAAAGATTCCCTAAAGTCATCATTATTGGGCTTGAAGGCCATCCCTAAAATACCTACATTTTTCCCCTCAAGGCTGGTAATCTTTTTGGCTTTTTCCACCAAGAAATTAGGCAAGCCTTCATTAATCAGCATGGCAGAATGACCTAAGTGAAAATTATTTCTGCTATAGGCAGCCAATTGCATGGTGTCCTTAAATAAGCAAGGCCCTGCTGCAAACCCAGCCTTAGGGAAATCATTTGCTCTTGGATAATTATATGTGATCGCGTTGTGGATTTTGCCAAAGTCCAAACCTTTTTCTTCTGCAAGCATATAGAACTGATTTGCAATAGAAAATTTTATATATCTCCATGTGTTTGTAAACAATTTGGCAATTTCAGCTTCCTCTATGCTCACTTCAACCACGCTAGAAGCAATTTTTCCAAAAATTTGCTTGGCAATAGCTACCGATTTTTCACTATCTCCTGAGATAATCTGGGGCAAGCTTCGAATTTCCTCTATGGCATAACCCTGAGCAATTCTTTCCGGACAAAATGAAACCCCTACATCAAAACCATCCTTTTTAAGCAATGCCTTGATTCTATCTGAGGTTCCTGGAAAGAGAGTGCTTCTCATAATGAAAGTTTGCCCGTTACGTATATGCGGCTTTATCGTATCAAGGGCACTGTAAAGGGCATTGTAAGAAGGGTTTAAATGTTCATCTACCGGGGTTCCTACAGTAAAAATAATTACTTCCTGATTTGATATCGTCGAAAAGTCCGAGGTGTATTGGATATCAAATTCTTTAGTTTTATGGAGTAACTCCTCTCCACCTCTTTCAAGGAAGGGAAATTTATTCTCTCTCAGATCCTGAAGCCTTGTCTCATCGATATCGATAACTGTGACTTGATAACCTTCTTCTGCGAGCACAAGTGAAAGTGGCAAACCAACATGACCGCCCCCTCCAATTACCGCTATACGCAATCTTTCTCTTAACATATGATAAACTCCGATTGAAAATAAATAGGGACAATACAATTTTCCTAAAAGTGATGTCAACGAAAAGCCTATTCATAATCGGTTGGAATAAGCATTTAAGTAAAAATTTCTAGGATCAGATTATTGTAATTCAACTCATTTATTTGCGCTGACCCCTGATTTAAGCATTCCATCATTTCATGTTGTTTGATATAGGTAAATCGATGTTTTTAAATCTTGGTAATTTTAACGATTGAAATGTGGGGTCATGTGAAATTCACTACTAAGCACAATAGTATTGTAATGCTCAGCCTAATTACAATGTTTATCTTCCTCCATGTTCCAACAATTAACCTCACATTTGTGAGTTTCGAATACGCCTTTTGGATGGTTGCCGATCATTGGCTAAACCCCGGGAAATACTCAGATGCGATGGGCCATTATTTCCATGTACAAGCCAATCCTCTTGGAACCTCCATTTTAACCTACCTATTATTTAAGATTACCCATCTCCCGATTTACATATGGACCGTAAGAATCCTGTCGATCCTTTCGGGAGCACTAATGATCATTACAACTCCTTCAATATTTAAGTTTTTTGCAAAGTCAGATAAGCAGAAATCTTATTTGGGTGCAACTCTTATCGCCATCAATCCTTTGATTTGGATGTTAAGTGGGAGAATGACAGCAGACCTCCTTCCCGTTGGGTTACTATTTTTAGCCGTCCTTTTTTTGGTAAAAATGCCAACCAATTGGGCAAGTGTTTTATTAACCACTCTTACCTTTTCTTGTGCTGTTATTACTAAATTTCATAGTGCCTTTCTTGGACTTATTTTTCTCTTTATTTTGATAAAAAAAACTGAATACAAAATAAATTCAAAGCTATTAAAAAAATGCCTTTTTCTGGCCATCTTTTCTTCTGCCTCACTCTTAACTTACCTGTTGATAATAAAAAGCAATTATGGTTTTTTTGTCATTCCTGAATCTCAAAAGTCTCTTCTAAAACTAAATATCTTTGGCTTCTTTAGAACCCTATTTGAATACGGATTTTTTACATCCGTCTTGCTGGGACCACTATCCCTTTTTACGGTCTTTAATTTTTACAAAGTAACTAATAGAAAAAGCTTTGTTATACAATTATTTGCGGCACTTATCATCTCTACAATATTTACCCTTCTACCTAGTCAGGCAGGGGAGATGGACTTCTCTTTCCTAAGTGAGTTTTTAGCTTTACCAATAATAAAAATTATACAAGTTTCAGGTTTTACTCTTTTTATATTACTTTTTTTAGATATATCAAAAAAATGTTTTAAGAAAAAAAATGAACTATCAAGGTTTGTTGCACTAGCAGTTTTCCCTTTGATGTTAGTATTAAGCTTCTCAAGGCCGGCTCAAAGATACTTAATTTTTATCATTCCATTCTTAATAATTTTCATTGTCAATCAGTATATTAGAAAAGATTTTATTTCAAAAGTTTTGCTTTCAATAAATACTATATTTTGTATTACTGTTATATTGCTGTTTAGTTCTTACCACAATGCTCAGTCTTATTCGGTAAACAATATGCAAAACTGGATTGTGAAAAATGGTTACCTGAAAACCACCCATCCAGGGGACTTGAGGCCATTTTTTACCCATCTTTACATTAACGATATTGACGTGAATCCAAAGAACCATTTCGTTACAAATGACCCGGGTGATCAAAAAGTTATTCACAAAGAGCCAGTAAGTCTTTTTGGGAGCTTTAAGATTCGGACCTTCTACCTGATTGAATTACGTAAACCCATGAAATATATTGCCCGATAAACAAAAAGGGATAGGTGGAAGCTCTAATTGCTACCCTGCAACAGCTCACAGCTCAACAACTAAGCTCACAAAGACTTCTACGGGACATATCTGCCTTTAACTTGTATTTGTTTTGAAGTAGTATGAGCAGATAATTTTTATCCAAGTGTGGCACTATGAAAGTTTTAGATTGTACTCTTAGAGATGGCGGATATTACAATAATTGGGAATTTCCAAAAGACCTAATTCAAAAATATCTCTTTGCCTGTAAAAATTCAAATATCGACTATGTTGAAGTTGGCTTAAGATCACCTAAAGCTGACAAGTTTTTAGGTCCCCACGCATATACTACAGAAGGATACTTAAGCGAGTTAGCTCCACCTAAGGGACTGAAACTAGGTGTTATGATTAACACCGGTGACTTTAAAAAAGAAAATGTTAACTTAAAAGATTTTTTCCTTCCCCAAAAACAATCAAATGTCTCCCTTGTAAGAATTGCAACCCATTTTACAGAAATTAGTGAGTCTCTTAGTCTTGCTGCTCAATTAAAAGAACTTGGCTACGTAGTAGGCCTTAACTTAATGCAAATTGGAATTCAAAATATCGAGACAATTGAACAAACTCTTTGCAAGTTAGATAATTCAGAAAATATTGATGTCCTTTATTTTGCAGACTCTCTTGGAAATATGAAGTCTGAAGATATTACTAGCTGTACTACGCTGTTAAAAAAATATTGGAAAAAAGAAATTGGCATACATGCTCATAATAATATGGGGCAGGCATTGACTAACACTCTTCACAGTATAGAACTTGGAGCAACTTGGTTAGACGCCACTATTTTAGGAATGGGCAGAGGTGCTGGTAATACTCAAATGGAATTATTGTTAAATGAATTAGTTGAAAAAGGATTCGATACTTATTCTCCAACACATCTTTACCCTTTAGCACTCAATGAGTTTGAATCTTTGAAAGTAAAATATCAGTGGGGATCAAGTTTACTCTATTACCTTGCTGCAAAAAACAAAATCCATCCCAGCTTCATACAGGAGCTGGCTAATAATAATATTTATGATCACCTCGATCAAATTAACGCCATTACTGCTTTAAGCAGAGTTGACTCCACGAAATATAAAAACATTAATACAACCCATGTACTTCACAATACAGAGTCAAGTGAAAGTGAAGAATTCTGTCTTGATATTGCCGATACTACACCGATATTAATCCTTGCGAATGGTCCTTCAACTAAGAAGTATAAAAAGGAAATTGAAAGTTTCATAAATATAAAAAAACCATTTGTGATTTCATTGAATTTTGTATCAAACATCAACTCTGATCTCATCAACCTCTATTCTCTTTGCAATCCAGCGAGAATACTTTCAAGTTTAAAAAACATATCGGAACAAAAGAAAGATATTCTGATTCCAAAAATGCAATTAGATGAAGACTTAAGAGAGTTGATTAGTAATTGCAATGTTTATAATTACAATTTAAACATTGGTGCTGAAGTTAACTTTGACTCAAGAGGCTGTACCATTAAGTCTCCACTTGTATTAGGGTTTACTCTCTGTGCACTTTTTACCACTCATAAAAAATTAATTTATATGGCCGGTTTTGATGGCCATAAAGATAACAATATTAAGAACGATGAAGTAAATACATTATTATCAGATTTAAGAGAGAAGGCTCCTGAGATAGAACTTGTATCAATAACACCAACTAAGTTTAATGTGTTTCAAAAATCAATTTATTCAAATGGAATCATCTACAACATTTAGGTAAAGCTATGAAAACTAGAATGGAGCAAATGAAAGAGCTTCTTGATAATCGAACTTATTTCAAACTTGTTTGCGGAGCGGGTAATGAGGATACAGAAGAAGTAAGAAGGCTTTCAACAATATATACCCTTGCCGGAAGCAACGGCTTTGATGTTTCAGCAAACCCCAAGATTGTTAAAGCAAGTATGGAAGCTATTGATAAGGCTTACGAACTTGCACCAAAACTCGGAATTGAAATTCCAGTACGTCCATTCATCACAGTTAGCGTCGGTATGCCTGGTGATCACCATGTTAGAAAAGCAATTATTGATCCTGAGAAATGCGTTTCATGCGATCTCTGTATCCCAGTTTGCCCTACTGATGCCATACCTAAAGAACTAGTAGTCATACCTGACCTCTGTATCGGTTGCGGTCACTGTTCTGCTGTATGTCCACCAAGACTTGATGCAATTTATTATGAGCATAACGACAAGGCCTTAAGAGACATTCTTCCAGAATGCTTAGAGGCTGGTGCAGAAAACATAGAGCTCCATGCAGCAGTTGATGACAACGATCAAATTCTAGAAGAATGGAAAATTGTAAGCGAATGTAATCCAAACAATTTTATATCCATGTGCCTTGACCGGTTTCACTTATCAAACTTTCAATTGGTCGAAAGAATCAAGAAAGCGAAGGAGATAGCTGGAGACAGGCTCATCATCCAAGCAGATGGAATTCCAATGAGTGGAGGACAAGATAATTTCAACACTACTCTACAGGCAATTGCTATTGCAGATATCATACATAAAGAATTCCATGAAAATAAACGAAATAAAAAATACAAAGATATTTACGTGCTATTAAGCGGTGGAACTAATAGTAAAACAGCGGAGCTCGCAAATATATGCGACACAAATTATCATGGACTTTCTCTTGGAACACATGCACGGAAGATTGTTAGAGAATACACTTTAACTGATGACTTCCTAGAACACGAACTTCAAATGAAAAATGCTATTACCATTGCTAAAGATCTTGTAACAATGGCTGACCGGGTACAGTAAATGATCTCTCTTCACATTCCTGGGAATAAAAAAATTGATGATATAAAACTTATCATGTTTGATAAGGATGGAACAATCTTTGATATACATCACTATTGGTGTTCAATAATAAAGCTAAGAGCTGAAGTTTTTTGGAAAATGTTCAACAAACCAAATCTCGTACCACAGCTTTGTAATGCTATGGGTGTAAATGAAGAAACAGGGAAGCTTAAACCAGATGGCCCAGTAGGAATTAAGTCGAGAAAAGTTATTACTGAAATTGTTAGCCAAACTTTACATAATAACGATATTCAATTCAGCCCTGATGAAGTTGAGAGTGTTTTTAAAGAAGTTGATTCGACAAGCTCCGATAACTTGGATGATTTCTTGGAATTTCTTCCGGGTGTAGTAGACTTTATTAAAAACTGTCACCAGGCAGGTTTAAAGCTAAGTATTGCTACAACTGATATAACGACAAGGGCAGTAGCAGCATTAACGACAAAGAAAATAGAACATTATTTTACATTAATTTATGGTGCAGACGCAGTAGAGAACACAAAGCCAGCTCCTGATATGGGCCTGATGACACTTAAGGAAACTAACATTGATTCACACAATGCTGTGATGATTGGAGACCACATAGTTGATATAGATTTTGCTAAAAATGCAAACCTCAAAGCAGGCATTGGAGTATCTACAGGCTTATTATCAGAACAAACCTTAAAAACAGCTACCCCATATGTAATAGACAACCTTTCTAAAATCAAGGTAACAAAAAATGTTTAAAAACAAACTTAAAGAAAAA
>JABGXW010000156.1 GCA_018675575.1 Bacteriovoracaceae bacterium
GGATCAGGTTCAGGTTCAGGAAGTGGATCAGGTTCAGGAAGTGGATTAGGTTCAGGAAGTGGATCAGGTTCAGGAAATGGATCAGGTTCAGGAAGTGGTTCAGGTTCAGGAAGTGGTTCAGGTTCAGGAAGTGGATCAGGTTCAGGCCAGGGCAGACATGGAAATCATAATATCCCTCAATGTGCGTCACATAAGATTTTAGTATGTCACTTTAATAATGGTAACTCGCATACAGCTAAGACTTTATGTATTAGCAGAAATAAATATGAACAAAAACATTCTAGTCATCAAGATGATTATGAAGGAGCATGTTTACCAGAAGATTTATATTATTCTCAATACCTGCTTGGAAATTTTTCAGGCAGGTTCTTTTGTTTTCAAACTAGATAAAATCATAAAATATTAAACAGAAAGTGACGTAGATTTATGTATCAAGACATAAGCTCTATATATTATTGAATTCGCAATACAAAGACATTGCGAGTCGAGCGGAAGACTAAAAAGATCGGGAACTCTTCACGGTTTATCTGGTCAAGTGATTAAAAAAAGATTTCTTACTTGTTTGTAGGATAGATTCAGTTTAACTTAATAATCACACTTAACAAAGATACATTAAAATGACTAAACAGAACCTTTTGATTGTAGACGATGAAGAAAGTATTTTAAAATTACTTAATCTGTTTTTAAAGGACTCGTATAATGTGACAAAAGCAAGATCTGCAGAAGAAGCTTTACTTCTTATAAAGGAAGAGCAATTTGACACTATTATATCAGATCAGAAAATGTCTGGAGATAGTGGTTTAGAGTTATTAGAAAAAGTTCAAAAAATAAAACCAGACCTCCCTTTTATTTTAATGACTGGACATGGTGATAAAGAACATATGATCCAGTCCATCAAAATAGGTGTCTACGACTTTCTTGAGAAACCTATTGATGATAAGGAGCTTCAAGTTGCAGTTGGAAAGACAACAAAACAATATAAATTGGTAAAAGAGAATAAAAAAGTTGTTCGTGAGCTACTAACTAGATCTTATGAAGTTGAAGCATTAAAAGTTAAGCTCAATCTTTTATCAAGTGAAATGGAAGATAAAACAGATGCTCATTTGGTTGCTCATGAGGTTAGGAATCCACTTACAATTATTCTTGGAAATGTTCAAGCTTTAAAAAGAAATATAAAAAAGAAACCATTAGATTTTGATAAAGTTAATAAATCAATGGACAGAATTGAAAAGGGAATTAACCTGGCCTGTGATGTTATTGGATCGGCCTTAGAAAATTCAAAAGAGATTGCTTCAAGGATTAAAGAAGAAAATGTTGTTCATCTCATCAACGAATCTATTGATTTATGTCGAGAGTATCTAACTGAGTGTAAAGTGCAAATAAATTTTACCTATTCTAGCTACGATACACGAATAGATTGCCATCATATCCAGTTTAAACAAGTCATAGTTAATTTAATTAGAAACTCAATTGATTCTATTCGTAAATTATCTGAGAAATGGATTACTGTAGATTTAATTATTGAAGATCGTTTAATTAAAATAGTAATAACCGACAGTGGTAAAAAAATATCGAAGGATTTACAAGAAATTATCTTTTTAGATCACTTCACAACAAAGTCAGGACAGGGTGGTTCAGGAATTGGTTTATACTTGTCAAAAGAAATTATTGAAATAAGTCATAATGGGAGCCTATATTATAACGATGATTCTGAACACGCTTCATTTATTATTCAGCTTCAGATCTCAGATTAATTGACTCCTTTTGAAAACTTATCTGAAATGAAAAGTTAATAACATTGCCTGCTTTCAACCTTGTCCAATTATTTCATTTTTCCTTTAGCAGGATAAGTTAGATTTTGGCCTCTAAAATCTTCTGGTGAGTTTAACATGACTAAGTTCTTTATAAATAATTCAAAAGTCTCCCACTTCCTTGTGCTCATCATTATATTGTTGGGTGTCTTTAACATCTTTAATGTTCCAAGGCAGGATATGCCAAATGTTGAATTTGACCTTTTAACTATTTCAACTTTTTATCCAGGTGCTGCACCTCAAGATGTTGAAATAAATGTCACTGATCCGATAGAAGATGAGCTAGAAAAGCTAGATGGCATTGAACAAATGACTTCTTTTTCAATTGAGGGAGTTTCAATGATCACTGTGACAGTAGACCCCGAAGCTAAGAACATTGAAAAAGTTAAAGATGATATTAGAAATGCAGTAAATCTCGTTAAGTCTTTCCCTCAAGCAGTAGAAGACAGACCCCTAGTAGAAGAAATGAAATCAACCGATTTTCCAGTATTAGAAATTGCTATTATAGGAAAGAATTCTGAAGAATCGAACTTACGAAAAGTTGCAAAAGCATTAGAGAATGAAATTAAAGCTGCAACTAAAGTAGGTACCATAGGAAAAATTGGTTATCGAAAAAGAGAAATTAAGATTCTAAGTGATCTTGAAAAGATGGATAGAAACTACGTTTCTTTTACAGGGATTCTTCAAGCGATTCACGCTCGAAATGTCAGATCCTCAGGAGGAACATTAGAGTCTTTTGTCGATGAAAAAAAGATTGTGACTTACTCAGAATTTGAAAATGTTATGGATGTAGGGGAAGTCATCATTAGATCAAATAATGCTGGTAAAAAAATAAAAGTAAAAGATGTTGCTAAAATAGTCGATGGATTTAGAGACCGCACCCTTATCTCTAGGACAAATGGAAAAAATAGCATTAATTTAATCGTCAAACGAAGAGGAGCGACGGATATAATTAAATTAAGTGAAAAAATTAATATCATTCTAGAAAGATATAAAAATCTTTATAAGAAAGAAGGTATCGAAATTGTTAAAGTCGTAGACTACACTTACTACACCAAAAGCCTGCTAAATATTGTGACAAATAATGCAATAATCGGTTTTTTTCTTGTATGCCTTGCTCTTTTTTTCTTTCTGAATTTCCATACTGCAATTTGGGTTGCCTTGGGAATACCTCTCTCTATTTTAGCAGCTTACATGTTTTTTCCCATAGTCGACGTCTCAACAAATCAAATTGCTCTCATCACAATCATTTTGGTCTTAGGAATGCTTGTAGATGATGCCATTGTTGTCGCTGAAAATATAACTCGACATCAAGATAATGGAATGGACTTCAAAAAAGCGGCATTATTAGGTACTAAGGAAATGTTTCCTCCAGTGCTTGCAACTATATTAACTACAATACTCTGTTTTGTTCCAATTCTTTTTATGACAGGTATTCTGGGAAAGTTTATTAGAACCATACCTATCGTTGTAATCCTAACGCTATTAGCGAGTCTTTTTGAATCGACTACATTATTGCCTTTCCATCTCAGTCTTAGAAAGCACAAGGGGAAAGAATCTAAAAAAGTCTTTATGGAAAAGATTAAATTTTTTTATGAAAAGATACTAAGAAAAGTATTATTCAATCCATGGAAGACTATTATTCTTTTCACTGGAACATCTCTGATCTTATCTGCAGGAATTCTCACAAAATCTCGATTTGAAATGTTCCCATCCACTGACTACGATCTGTTTTATATTGTCATGGAAGCAAAAAATGGAAATTCTCTTGAAGAAACCTACTCAAAAGTTAAGCATGTTGAAAAAGAGGTTTCAAAGATCTCAAAAGATCTATTGTACGGTTTTAAAACAATTGTTGGAAATCATAAAACCGATGAAGCAGCATCCGACGCATCGTCCCATAACAATTGGTCTGTAATCACTATTTTTCTCCATCCTGCAGGAAAACGAGATGTAAAAAGTGAAAAAATTATAGAAGACCTAAAAATTAGAATGAAACCTATCTCTGGTTTTGAAAAACTAACCGTTCGAGCGATGAAAGATGGCCCCCCTGTCGGAGCTCCGATTACGGTTCGACTTGTCTCAGATAAAATTGAATTATGTAAGAAATATGAAATGAAAATCCTTGAATTATTACATAACTCAAAAGGTGTATTTAATATTTCAAGTTCCAATCGAGAGGGTAAAAAAGAGATTCATTTAAAACTAAACCATTCTTATATGGCCAGTTTGGGTATTACAGCGATTGATTTATCAAATGTTATTCGAATTGCCTATGATGGAAAAATTGCAACATCAATAAGAAGAGAAGGTGAGGAAATTGATTTTAGACTACAACTTGAAAATCATCAGAGGAGTAATTTAGACCAACTTAAGCAAATGAAAATTAGAAATAATCAAGATCAATTAATTTCAATCGGGAAATTTGTAAACTTCGAAGAAACTACTTCTCTACAAAGCATTCAACACTTTAATGGTAGGCGATCAATAACTATAAAAGCTGATGTTCACTCTGAACAAATTACTTCTATAGAAGCTAATTCATTGATCGAGAAGAATTTTTCAAAAGAAATAGCGGAGATACCAAATCTCGCATTAGTTTTTGGAGGTGAAGGAAAGCAGACAAATGAGAGTTTTAAAAACTTTCTAGTAGCATTCATCGTTGCAATAATATGTATCTATTTAATTCTAGTACTTCTATTAGATTCCTACTCTCAGCCGTTCCTGATTTTGGTTGCAGTCCCGTTTGGCTTTGTTGGAGTTTTAATAGCATTCTTTCTTCATGGAATTCCAATGAGCTTTATTGGAATAATAGGGAGCTTGGGCATGATTGGTGTGGTAGTTAATGATTCCTTAGTTATGGTGACATATATAAACAAACTCATTCAAAAAAATGGTGAGGTTAGTAATGAATTGATAATAGATGGTGCGAAAACAAGGCTAAGACCTGTTTTATTAACTACAATTACAACTGTCTTAGGCTTAATGCCCACTGTTTATGGTTGGGGAGGGACAGAACCGTTCTTAGTTCCAATGGTGCTGGCCATGAGCTGGGGGTTAGTTTTTGCTACACTTATTACATTGATTTTTATCCCCACTCTTTACACATTTTCACGTACTAAGTAATTAATGAGTATAATTATAATCTAAGTTTATATCGGGCAAAACTTTTGGAACTAGAAACCAAAGTTTTGCTTTATGTCTCATTGTTCCAGCGTATTTTAATGCCATATCCCCCTCTCCCCAAAACAAATCAGCTCTTCCCGGTGATTTTATTGCACCGCCTGTGTCTTGAGCAATGACAAGTCTTGAGGTTTCATTAAAACTTGTGGGTTCTAAATCATCACTCGATTTATAAAATGGCTTTTTAAAACTCAAATAACCTAAGGCGCCTAGAGGCACATAGGAGTTATCAACAGCTAAAGTTCTGCCCGAAACAACTTCATTTCCAAAGGTAGTCAATCCTCTACCTTCAAGCTTTTTAAAGAATACGTAGCTAGGGTTTTTATTAAGAAAATTATAGAGTTCTTCTATTTTTAAAGTTCGTAAGTACTGCTCGATTCTCTGCAGACTCATTTTTTCTTTTGGAATAACATTAAATAGATATTTACCAATACTTTCATACTTCCAACCATTTTGACCAGCATAGCCAACCCTAACCCTTTTGCCATCTTTTAATTCTAAAGCACCAGAGCCTTGTATTTGTAAAAAAAAAGCATGGATTGGATCTAAATAATAAAGCTCTAACTTTTTATTACGTAATAACTTGTCTGAATCAATTTCTTTTCTACTATAGAATGGAACGATTCTTGGTATCAATCCTGGACCATCTATTATTCTCCCTCCCATAACCTTTCTTTTTGAAGTGATTGCACCAAGTTTCTTATTTGCTAGTTTCTGTATGTCTAATTCCACAAGAGTTGGTGGCACTTTATAAATAGGTTGAGAAAAAGTATTTGTAGGTCTTATGCGAGCAGGGTAGAGGGGCTCGAAGTAGGACGTTAGGAGGATTTCTCCCCATCTTTCGCGCCCATACACTTCCATGGCGTTAAAGTATTTCTTCAAAAAGACTAATAGCTTTGATTTCTCTTTGAACTTTGAAATGGAATTAAGCGCCCACGCATAATTTTTCGAGGTAATCTTTTTTGGACCAAACTGAAGAACTTTGTCAGGAGCTCGCATTAGCAACTTCACATTTATTGCTAAGGCCTTTTGAAAATCTTGCAGCGATATGTCATCCTTTAAGAATTTCATATTATTATCTACTCTCATTGAATTTTTTCTAAGAGGAAGCTCTAACCTTGAACAAGAACTGAATAAGAGTATTAAAGAAAGTATATATGAAGGCATAAATATTATTCCTTTTCAAAAATAAAGAAGACTTCTTCTGTAGATTTTTGTTTTGTTTTGTAGATAAATAATTCTTCAATAGAAAGATTAAAAAAATGAGCGAGCTTAAAAGCTAACTCTAGGGACGGAAGAATCTTATTATGTTCAATAAGATAAATAGTTTGTCTTGTGGTAAGGACAGAGTCAGCTAATTCTGTCTGTGTCAGTTTTAGCTTCTTCCTATGTATCTTTAAGGTGTTTTTCATATATGTACATAGTGTGTTACTTTTGTCGATATGTAAATGATCATTTACTCTATCGGCTTGTCATATATTATGAACATGTTAATGTGAATAAACTAAGAACTAGCGGAGGAAGCTATGACAAATACATTGAAACATAATTTAGTAAAATCTTTAAGTAATTTTGAGAAAAACTTTCAACCTCTTCTTGAAAGTAAAGAAATAAAGAAAATTGTTAAAGTTTTAAAAGAAAATAGAGCAAAAAGAACTAAGCAAGCAGAAGAGATGCTTACTCAGCCATTTAAAGAAGGTCTTGCTAATTATAATAGAGAAAAGAAGGCCCTTAAGGCACTTTATAAAAAAGAAGCAAAAAAAATGAAAAAGGCCTTTGACGATCAACTTAAGTTAATGGAAGACATTAAAAAGACTTTAGAGAAGCACTCTAAGTCTAAAAAGAAAAAGTCGACCAAAAAAACAAGTAAAACTGTCAAGAAAACGACAAAAAAGAAAGCTACTGCAAAGTCCACTAAAAAAATATCTAAGAAAACTGTAAAAAGGAGTTCTCCTAAGAAAACAACTAAATAGTTGAATAGACTGTATATAAGAAGGTGAGAGATCTTTTATTTACTCAGCATCTCGCAGTATAATTGTTTTGGAGATTCAACATGGATGGAATTATTATTAGAAAAGCTACGTTTCAAGATTCTGCAGAGATCCCAAATGTACATATTAATTCATGGAGAGAAGCATATGCAGGACTTATTAATGAAGAATTTTTAAATGATGGGCCATTATTTTTTAAAAAAAGGTATGAACTTTGGAGAAAGATAACAATTAACTCAGAACAATCTACATTTATCGCTGAATCAGACGAGCACGGAATTGTCGGATTTATTAATGGAACGAATGGACGCGACAAGGGGTTTGAAGAATGTGCTGAAGTGAGGTGCCTGTATCTTTTAGAAAAATATCAAGGAAAAAAAATTGGATTTCATTTACTGAAAATATTTTTTAATCAACATATTGAACTAGGATTTAAAAAAGGATATTTATGGGTTTTAAAAAATAATCCCAGCATTTCATTTTATGAATGTACTGGTGGAAAATTTAATGAAAAAGAGAAAACTGAAAAGGTTGGTAGACAATTGCTTCCGCATTTATGCTATGAATGGGAATCATTAAAACTTTAGCTTGTGATTATTTTCACACTCAACCCATTTTCTTTTTTAGTATATAAAACGCGAATAGTAACTTATCAATACCTATATACACATTATTATTTTATCTCATGCATTTAATTGCTTATTCAAGTAATGATTTTACATGTTTAATTTGCTTTTCACTCATTGGTACAAGCTTTCCAAGCTTGGGACTAAACCTGCCACCAATACCTCCCCAGTCATTTTTTTTAATGAGTCCTTTGTCATTACGGTCTTTTCTGTTTTGAAATAATACTTGTCCAGAGAAGCAATAAACCTCTGTTTCTCCTAGCAGTTCACTCACTACAATAAGGAAATCTGTTCCTCTGACTGCAAGACTAGAGGAGTCTGTCCTGATAAAACCTTTAACTTTTGATTTTCCTTTAGTTACCCATCTCAAGAGACCATTGATGAATGTATAAGGGGAGTTATTGATGTCTTTTTTGAAATTCACTCGCATTGATGATTTTGGTCCGAGTGAAAACTCACTATTATATTCTTCGACCAGTATTTTTAAATAAGAAGAGGCGTTAACCTCAATTAATCCATCCTCTAAAAATTTAGTGTCTTTAGTAATTTGTTGGCCATTGTAGAGAACTTCTCCCTTAAAAGAAACAACGCTAGCAGAGATATTTGCAAAACTTGTTGAAGGTAAAATTAATAAAAAAATAACCACATAGGCAAGAGTACGCATTTTTATTCCAAGATAAAGGTTTAACGATGATAGAATAATAACTGTTTAATTTTATTTTGAGTAATAAAAATAGATCGACTTCCTTGAAGGATGAGAAAAATGTGATGCAAAGTGTTGAGCATGCTCCTAAAGGAGGAATAACTTCTATATATGATAATCTAATAGGACCCAAATATGTCAATCAAATTTATTACTGCCATTTTTCTTTTAATTATTACAGGTTGTGCTACTCCTGCCAAACATGACTTAAAGAGGCCAAGATCACAACGAGATTGTAGAAATGTTAAAATTATAAGAAAACATGCCATTGCTGCTTGTGGGAATTTACTAATTATAGAAAATCTTTTAACCAGAAAAAGAAAAGAGTATTCAGAAATTGATTCTAAGCTTATAGAAGCTGATGATATTGCAATAGCGGGAAATTTTCTTTTTACTATAAGCATGAATGATCACTTAAAAATGTATGATATTTTAAATCCAAGTGAACCTGTATTTATTGATGACAAGGAAGATGTTCCGGTTCAACTCTATACAGGTATTGACGCCTATAATGGGCTAGTGGTTACATCTGGAGGTTTAAAAGGTTCTTATATTGCTCGATATACTACAAAGGGATTTAAACAAAAACTTGATCTCGTCTCGTCTGTAGAGGGATATTTTGGCAGGCCTGATGTACTTATATGGAAATCTCATAAAATGAGAGAACCAAGACTCATTCATTCTGTAGATGTGAGTCTTACCTATAAATGGGGAATTAATATTTCGGAATACGGGAAAGACAAATATTATACCAGACGGCTTCTTCCTTTACAGTCTGGTCTTGGACCAGTTACGTTGGCAGCTTATCAACCCGCAAATTTTCCTATCACTGCTTTACAAGTTAACAATTACTTATATTATAGTCATTGGAAATCAAAGAGTATTTATAAGGTTAATCTCAATAATAAAAAATTGAATGAAGAATTAGTCTATCAATCAGAATTTATCGTTAGTCATATGGCCAGTGATGGTAAAAATATTTTTATAGTTAATCTAGATACCAGAAACCTTGTCTATAAATTAAACCTAAAGAATAACAAATTAACATCTTTAAAATCAAAGTTAATACAATTACCGATCGGGATCGCAGCCAAACAAGGTTATATTGCAATTGCAGATAAATTAAATGGACTTGTAATTTTGAAATATTAAGCCACATACTTGATCGTAATTATCTAATAGACATAAAGTCTGGACTCGACAATTTATCAGAGGATGATAATTCATAACTATCAGTCAAACTTGGGCCCTACTAAATCGAATTTAAATGATTAAACAGTATATTTAATCCTTTAGATTTTTTCTTTTGTCTGAAGGATTTCTCTTCATTGTTTTGAGATTTATTTTTGGGGTTATCCTTTTTGGAATTAGGGTTGTAAGGTACTTTACTTGCTCCTGATTCTTTGGCAACACTTGCTTTTAAAGTTCTACCATCTAATTGTTTACCATCTAATGACTTAATAGCATTCAATGCTTCCTGTCTATTTGGCATTTGAATAAAAGCAAATCCTTTAGATTGATTTGTTTTTGTGTCTAGCATGAGTCTTACAAAGTTAACATTTCCAAACTTAGTAAATAATTTTTTAATATCACTTTCACTTTTATTAAATCTTAAATTTCCAATATAGATTGTTGTGACATTTTTTCCTTTTTGAAAAACGCCTATAGTTCTTTCACTGATGGTATTTAATTTTGCTGCTTTCATGATTATCTCCATTGTGCATCGCAACTTAGCATGAAGGTTTAAATAACACTAGTGAAATAAATAATTTACTATTTAAAACTTAATATCAGTTACTGGACAGATAAATGACTCTAAGTCATTGATATAACCCATTTCGAATTCCTCTCGCGTTATCTGGGCCAGCTTTGAAAAAGGTGAATCTTGAATTTCTTCCAATAGATCATAAGCTAGATAGTTTTCAAGACCTTTTGGGCCAGCTGGAAATGCTTTTAAAAGTTCTTTGAAGCATCGAATATATCCAAAGGCTTGATCTTGTCTTTTGTGGCCTTCGTAGAGAGAAGCTATAATCTGAGCTTTTTCTTCAAGCGAAAGAGCTATGGATTCAGACAAGGACTGCCCCCAATGATCCATAAATGGTCCTACTGGGATGAGAAACTTATAGGATTTTCTTAAGCACTTTGGTTGTCGCATAGACATATGACGATGATTTTCCTTAGAAGAAAATCTTTTATTTACATAACCTGTGTAGACGAGAATAGGTGAGTAATCCTCACTTAAAATATGGCCTAGCTTATAAACTTTTTTACAAAAAGAATCTTCTTGATGCATATTCCATTGCACCATAACTCTGTCTAGGTCTCCAAAATTGTGGGCCATTAAAGGAGCTGCTCTTAAGAAATTAATATGATCTCTGTCCTCCCTTAGTTGAATTAGCAAATCTTGTTCTTTTTGAATTTCCTTAAGAATGAGATCTTCTATTTCCTGGGAGAGCTCATTTTCGCCATGTTCTTTAAGGGCACAGTAGGCTCCAATTGCGACAGAAAGCCAAGTTCCTTCATGAGTACTTATGACTTGTTTATTTTTACGATTATAGGACTTCCTATTTGTAACTTGTTCATAATTCCAATTCCAAGAGTCGACTGTGATTCTGGCCATCTTTTTGATATGTTTCTTTATGGACGGGTGTTTCCATAGTTTTTCTCTTATTAGATTATCCACATTTGTGGGAACAAAAGTTCCAGCTGTAGACCAATGGGAGGCCATACAAATATGAAAATATTCAGAAAGGTCAATATGAGACAACGCTTTTAAATTTTTCTTATAAAATCGTAGCTTTTCAATGTAGGCAGTCTCTGGGCTATCAGACTTCAATTCTCCTTTAAAAATAAATGGGGCAGTGACCTCGACATGCTTGAGTAAGATATTTGGAGCTATGCCATCTAATTGAAGTCCTGAACGTAGTTTTTTCTTTGCCATGGCGTTAACTAGCATAATGTCATCAAGTGGTATATGTTATTGTTGCAAAGAGGTAATAAATTATGCAAGAAATCGTTGAGAACATTTTAGAGAAAATTGAATACGAAAATAAGGATAAGTTTTCGGCCTTATTGTATAAGACAATTGAAGAGGTTAGAGCAGGCGATGATCCCTATCCTCTCTATAAAGAAATTCTCATTAGATTAGATCTCTTGTTCGCGGGTTTTTCCCCGTGGATTAATACTTATGGAAAGGACAAAAGATATGAGTCTGGAGTAGAAGTCTTATGCCTGATCTGTGAAGAACTAGGCATAGAAATAGAAAAATCTGAAGCTTTCATTTTATTTCATCTGAGAGATAAAGGTAAATTTAAGATGAAAGAGAAGAAGCTTCTAGATGAATTGAAACCCATTTGGGGGCAGTACAAACATTATAAACTAGAGGGTCCTGATTTTTCTTATGCTCTTAAATCTCTCATGCGGAATAAACTGATCAATTATCGCAAAGGTAATCTACAGCTTAATCAAACAGTCCTAGTCCGCATTAAAGTTGAGTATTAACTTTTACTGAAACGAATATTCCTGTGAAAGGTTTTCGTTATATTGATTAGAATCATTCTCTTCATCATACCTAGAAAGGAAATCATCAGCATGGTCTTTTAATTTTCTCATACTTTTAATTATAAGATTTAATTCCGCTCCACTGAAGTCAATATCCTCAAGAAGGATTTGAGAAAGAATTTTATTAACTTTTCTTGTATTTGCCCCCAACTGAACAAATTCTCTCGGTACAGTTTCAATACCATTAGATGTTTCAATGGCCGCATCAATACCGCCACTTTTGGCAACTTCAACAATCTTTCTTACTTCTTTGACTGGTCTATTTTGAATGTATGGAAGTATTGCATCTTGCTCTTCTTTTTTTAGTTTTATGATTTCATTAACCTGACTTGCTGAAATTTCTCCCTCTCCTCGAGCTAGCTTAATTCTATTACTAGAAAGAGCATCTCTTTTTATCGCTCCTTTGATTATAGACTTTGAAAGTCCTGTCTTTTCAGAGGTAATAGCAGCGAAGGAGTCAGTATCATTTTCTTCATCTTGCTTTTCTTGTTTCTTTTGAGCTGAGGTAAGAGTTTTAATCTTCATATCAATTCGGTTGGCCGTTGGATTTAATTCCTCATAGATTTCCCTTCCTCTATTAAGGCAATTTTCGAACTCTAATTTATCGAGAGGTTTTCGCACAAGATTTTCATCAATTGATATGAGTTCTTGTTCTAGTTTATTTCTCTCAACAATCTGTACAGGGATTTCTGTCCAACCAAGCTTTTTCATGGCCTGATACCTTCTGCCTCCAGCCAGAAGTTCTTTATCTTGACTGATGGTAATTGGATTAATGAGACCTACAGTTTCAATACTTTTAATCAATGAGTCGATATCTGTCTTGGTTCTTAGGTATGGATTATTAATAATGATCTCAGAGAGAGCAATGTTTTGCATGTGAATATCCTCGTTCTTTATGTGTTATATGTGTGGGGTTATTAAAGCAATTATGCGCTTTATTGGCCATTTTTGTTTCACGGGTCTTTAAGTAGATAGGTCATTTGTGAGAAAAATTAAGAAAAATAAAATTATTAATCTCTGAGTCCTAAAAACTACGTCCTTTGAACATGCTAAAGAGTTGAAAGAAGAAATTTAATGGTATTTTGTTTAAGTCAGAATGCTTAAGTATTTAGTTCTTTCACATTCGAATAAAACGGAGACCTTGGCACCGAGCCTACCTTAAACTTAAAATGATCTTCATTACCATTGATTTCCCTTTGTATGCTTAGCCTTAGCTTTATTCTCTGTAGTTGCCTTATCTTCTATCAAATCTTTCTCAGCATCTTTTTCCGATATTAGAAAATAAATTGGAGTGATCTTCAATTTCAAGCGCCAAATTAGAGCTTCCATTTTTTCTAAATACTTTGGGTATATAACTCTTCGACATAAAGACAGTTTGATCGGAAGTCTTTCCAATATTGCAAGATGCCTTAACTGGATCAGTCACAGAACTAATGATTAAAAAAGAAACTTACTAAAAAATTATTAAAGTAATGTACTTATAAAATTCTTTAATAATATGTTTGCATCAGGCGTTTCTTTTAAACTTTTAATTACATAATTAAAATGTTCTGTATTGTCAGTATATTTTTCTTTGAAAATATTAAGTCTTTGTGTGAGAACTTTCTTATCTAGTTCTGGATGAAACTGAAAGGCCCAAAATGGTTTTTGTTTTACTTTGAATACTTGATAGCAATTGTCGTTATAGGCCAATAATTCACAATTATCTGGAAGCTCTAAAGCTTTTTCTTGATGGACGGAAACTGCTAAAAATGGAGAAGTTACATTTCGAAAAATAGGATCATTTTTAGCATCTTCATTTAAAAATATGGGATAAGTTCCCATTTCAAAGTCAATGATGTCCTTGATTATACTTCCTCCAAATGCCATCACTGCCATTTGAAATCCAAAACAGGAGGCAAAAGTAGGAATTGTTTTGTCAACGACATGGTGAATGAGTTTATAGCTTGATTCTAAAAAATGATATTTTTCTTGTTCTAGGACAGAGGCCTCACTTGCCCCTCCAATAAATAATGCATCATGGCCTTCAATAATATTTAGATTAAATTGGGGGTGATCAAATACATTATGTATTTTAATTTGTGACTCATTAAGATTAGAATGTCGAGCAAAACTCGTTAATTCTTCTTGTCGGACAATAGGGTCTTGACGAATTTGTAATAATAAAATTTTTAAGTCACTGAGCTTTTTCATATTGGAAAATACTATCACTCCCGAACCATTTCAGGTAGAGCTATTAAAAAGAGGATGAGTCTTTTACTGCCCATCTAGGTGGTCCAATAATCTTTTAAATCGTAGACAAACGAAGTAGCGTACGCCTCTCGTCGGTTATTATTTATTCAAATAATCTTACATATATTACAATCTCAATTAATTAAGGCAAAATATAGTTGTTTTAAAATCAGGAGGATTGTTATGAAACTTATAGCTTTGTTGGCCTTGCTAATTTCTTTTAACTCGTTTGCAAATTTACACCAGGCCCCACCAACTTTAGACTTATCGCGATTTACAAAAGGTGTCTTTGTTGATTTTATTTCTGCTAAATCATTAATTACTTATGATGTGACAAAAAAGCTATCTGCAGTTGAAACCACAATTATTTTTAAGCAGGAGGAAGTAGGTAAACCTATATTCGATTTAGTAGTTGAACCAAAAAATGTTGTTTTAAATTCGATGAGAACATCTATTTCAACGCAAACTGTCTCGATGAATGGAACTTCTACAGTCAGATTTTTGGATGAAGTTTTGGGCGTAGGAACACATAAAATGGTTATTACAAATTTAATAACAAAAAACTTAGCTTGGTCAACAGGGTCTGTTAAATCCGCTTTTTGGATGAGCGATCTTTCAGATAGAAGATATTTAGAACAATACCTTCCGACTAATCTAGAATATGATCAATATAAAATGGACTTTGAAGTTAAAATTATTGACGCCCATTATGATCACAACCTTTATACAAATGGAGACATTAAGGAATTGGCCAAAAATCATTGGTCAGTTTCTTATCCAGAAACTTTCACTGCGAGCTCACTTTATTTTCATCTTACTAAAAAAGGAGTGTTTGATGAAAAGAGAGCTGTTTATACATCTATAGATGGTAGAAAAATCCCTTTTATTGTTTACACATCTAGTAGAGCTTCTCGATATTTAAACTCCGCTCTTGAGGTCGTTGCCGAATTGGAAAAAGATTATGGACCATGGCCACACTCACAAGTACTTATTTATGGAGCAGGGTCAGGAGGAATGGAATATTGTGGAGCTACAATAACGAGCTCAAGTGCTTTAGGACATGAATTGACTCATAGTTATTTTGCGAGAGGGGTTATGCCTGCTCATGGAAACTCAGGATGGGTTGATGAAGCTGTAGCAAGCTGGAGAGATGGCGGTTATAGAGGTTATAATACATATAATCTATCAAGAACCAAAATGGCAGGACATTCAGTTTATCAAAGAACAACTGACAGAGCAGCTTATTCAAAAGGCATGAAGTTTTTGGGTTATTTACATAAAAGATTTTTGGCCAAAGAAAGTTTTAAAGTCTTTTTAAAATCTTTTTTCGAAAGAAGAAAGTTTAAACCATTTAAAACACCAGAGTTTCAAAAAGCAATTGAAGACTTTTACAATGTTTCGCTTTCAGCTGAGTTTGATAAATATGTTTATGGCAAATCTGGAATAGACATGAGAAGTAGTAAAAACATGGTTGAGGAAAATAAGTATCATCCTCGATTAACAGAAAAAGAACTTCTGAATTTGTTATAAATTTCACTAAATCACTCTTCATGTTTTGATTTTTAATTAGATAGGTGTGAGTCTTGAAAAGCGGAGCCTAATAACGATTCTATTGAAGTCATTTAAATTAATCGGCTGACGCGGCGCGACATGACTGTGAAATTCTTACGTCCTAGTAATCGACCATTTTGACAAAAATTTGGATACGAGCTAACTTCAGCCAGCTCATATCTGTAAGGAGAGTATTAATGGCGACTAAACAATTAGTTATGGGGATGATTTTATCTTTATCGTTTGTATCTATTGCTCTGGCAAATGACAAAGATACAATGAAAAGCATTAATAAAGAATTAAGTGTGGTTAATAAAGAACTTCAATTAATTCAGGAAATGACAAGTAATCGTACAAGAGATATTCATTCAAAAGAAGGCGTAAAACTTTCAAGTTCAACAAAAAGAAAGCTAAGACTGAACCTTCGAAAAGTTGATGGAGCTGTCTTTAATGTTTCTAAACAATCTCTTGTAAAATCAGGAAACAAACAAGGTATCTATAGAGTTAGAGATGGATATTTTAAATTTCTTCCTGTTTACATCTTACTTGATGATAAAGAGAGTTTAAAAATACTTGTGAATGGTGTTCATCACGGTGATCAGGTTGTTTTAAATAGTGAAAAGCTTCAACTTAAGAAGACGACCACTAAATAATAATACAATTAAAGCTTAATAATCTATATTGGGCTTGATATATTCAAGAGCTTTATGTTTGAACTTCACGCAAGACTAAATTCTGATTTATTGGCAATTGGCAACTTTAAACTATCTAAACTTATGCAAATGCCAGACAGTGATAACCCTTGGTTTGTACTTATTCCACGAGTTGACTCTACAAAAGAGTGGCATCATCTGAGCATGGATAATCAGATTGAGCTCGTTTCTGAAATAAATACTATCTCAAGTTTTCTTGAAGATCAGTTTAGTCCAGACAAGATTAATATAGGTTCATTGGGAAATATTGTTCCTCAGTTACATGTTCACATCATCGCTCGGTTCAAGGAAGATAAGGCATGGCCCGGAACGATTTGGGGATCACGAGCTTCAAAGAATATGGATACATTAAATAAGTGGAAGTCATTGGCGGAAAAATCTCTTTTTCTCAGTTAAAAACGTAAAAACTATAAAGCTTGTTAGTGAGTGTAGAAAAATAACACGTAATAGGTACTTTCTTTAGAGTAAGAGGTGAAGCTCTACAAAATGGTAATCAGGTCATTTATCCATCTTTTACATGTTGATTGGGCGTTTGGGATAGACATCTTCTGGAGTTTCAGAAATCCATTGCTTAAGCTCGTTCAGTATTTTTACACGATCTTTGGGGAGAACTCCTGCAATAGGATACAAATTTGAAACATGATTTGCTCTAAAGATAATAGAGTTCGTTTTAAGCTTAGCCAATTTAATGATATCATACATTTCTTGCAATAACTCCTTTGATGTTAATGGTTCAATAAGATTTCTTTCTACCATCGTATGGTAGGGAGTTCCTGGAACTGCAAAGGTTGTAAGAAAGGAAAAGAACTGTGGAGAAGTGGAGCCTAATAGCTTTGCCGTATTTTTGACGTGCTGACTCGAATACTTTTTACCACCTACGCCTAGCATAGCTATTGTTGATAATTTGAATCCACATTCTTTTATTTTAATAGAAGCTTCTTCCATGTCGGAGGCATTATTTCCTTTAACAATCATATGTAGAACTTTATCATCTCCAGACTCTAATCCGAGATATGCTATTGTGAGTTTTTTTTCTGATAATTGAATTAATTGTTGACGCGTCTTTTTAAGAATATTTTCTGCTGTGGCATACACACCAATTCTTCTAGTATTTGGAAATAACTCATTTATATAATCGAGTACAGAAAGTAATAATGGCATGGGTGCGCCAAGAGCATCACCATCACATAAAAATATTTTATCAGGAAGTTTATTTAAGTCCTTATAAAATAGGTAGGCCTTATCAAGGTCTCTCTTTATATCTTCGAAGCTTCTCTCTCTGTATGATTTGGAGCGATACATATCACAATAAGTGCATTTATTATTGGAACAACCAATTGTGACCTGAATTAAAAGACTTTTCCATTCTGATGGTGGTCTAAAAACTGGTTGCTCATAATTAATTGGTGGTACTGCAAACATATTATACTCCTGTGTTAGAGGTACTATTTATGATATTTATTATGTATGGAAATACTTACAAATACTTTTCTAAGACTAAGCCCTCGTAATAACGGATTGTTAGGCTGTAATATTTTCCTAGTTATTTACATGTAAGATATCAATTTGTATAACATTGATAAATGCATTTATTAATTAATAAGTGTTTAATACAGTAAATAAGGAATGTTTGTTATGAGTACAGGTACAGTAAAGTTTTTTAATGAAGCAAAAGGTTTTGGTTTTATTACTCCGGAAGATGGTGGAAATGACATCTTTGTTCACGTTACAGGAATTGTTGAAGGACAACTTAACGAAAATGACAAAGTTGAATATGAAGTCGGTGAAGGCCAAAAAGGACCTTGTGCAGTTCAAGTAAGAAAAGTCTAATTTATAAACAATAGATAAGTTTTCTTAAGGGAGTTTTCGAGCTCCCTTTTTTTATGTTTTGGAAAATCTCATGATTGAAATTGGAAAAGTAAATAGTCTCATTATTAGTAGAGAAACGGCATCTGGGTATTACCTTAAAGACGTAAGCTCTGAAGAAGAGGTCTTTATGCCTCCATCTATGTCTCCGATTAGAACAAAAATTAATCAAGATTTAGATGTCTTTGTCTATTTAGATACTCAAGGGAAGATGATTGCTACCTCAGAACGACCTTACGCTGAAGTTGGAGAATACGCTCTGATGACAGTAAAAGAAA
The DNA here is from genome assembly GCA_018675575.1 of Bacteriovoracaceae bacterium. Lineage (GTDB taxonomy): Bacteria > Bdellovibrionota > Bacteriovoracia > Bacteriovoracales > Bacteriovoracaceae > M0603. Next base: position 18,516 of record JABGXW010000156.1, read on the forward strand.
CACAAGAATTTGGTGCCTTTTTCGATTGGGGAATTGACAAAGATTTACTCGTTCCAGGAAATGAGCAAAAAGTAAAAGTTAGAAATCATGAAGACCATGTTGTTCGAGTCTGTCTTGAAGAAGAAACAAATCGAGTATATGGAACGACGAAGCTCGGTAAATATATCGAAAATTCTGTTTTTGACTTTATTGTAAAGGATAAAGTAAATATTGTTCCGGTTCAGGTTACGGACCTTGGCTTTAGAGTGATTATCAATAAAGTTTTCATTGGAATGATTTATAACAATGAAATTTTTGTTAAAATTGAACTTGGCAATGAGTATGAGGCCGTAGTTAAGACAATTAGAGATGATGGACTTGTTGATGTAGCCTTACAAGTTCAAGGAGTAAAAAACCTTGTTGAAGCAAAAGATAAAATATTGGCGATGCTTAATGCAAAGGGAGGAAAATCAGACTTAAGTGATAAGTCGGCTCCTGATGATATTAAAAATGTATTAGGTATGAGTAAAAAAACATTTAAGTCTGCTCTTGGAATGCTTTATAAGGATAGAAAAATTGAAATAAGCAAAGAAGGGATTCGGTTAGTTTAAAACTTGATGTCTAGTACTTCTATTATCTACTTAGAAAAGAAGGGAAGACTAGGTTAGGGAAAGTTCACCACGATAGATCATAAAATATTCTTCTAGTTCATGAAATCCAATTTTTAATGCAAGGTCTCTACTAATGTATGATGCGGCGTCCCAATGCGGAGTGATATTATTGACTCTGCAGTTTTTTACAAAAGCATAAGCACAGGTCGCGGCTAAGTTTTGTCTTTGATGATTATTATTGGTGTCAACCTGAACTTCAGAATGTCCATCATAATGACAGAAGGCAGAGCAAAGTGAAACAATAATATCATTATGTTTTATTTGAAATCCACCACCAGCATTATTAAACTCTGCATAATCTTTATAGTGAAGACCATGGTTTTTAAAGAGTTTTGACTTATTATCATTTTTTAATAAAATAAAATCTTCTTCATTTACTTTTGAAAGGTTATAGACATTATTATCAAAAATAGGAGGGGAGTTAATATCGCTCCACTTTAGAAATTTATAACGAGGATAGAAATTATAATAATTTGGAATAAAGTGGAACTGTTCTGTTTTCTTGCCTTTTGTAAAAATATAAAAATAAGGCTTGCTTTTAAACTTCTCTAATACTTTTAGGATAAACTCTTTAGATTCAGTGCCAATATAAATTAACTGTGAGTACTTAATATATAAACCAGCGTGCTCTTCGTCGGTAGATTGAAAAGCTTTAATTTTTTTATTATAAATACCGCTTGCAATAACTACAGAATGATGAAAATACTCCTCTACTTCTTTGAGCCAAGCGATTCCTTCTTCATCTAATGGTATTTCAGTAAACATATTTATATATAATACATATCAAAAATCAACTAAGTCTATAGATATAAGATCATTCTTCAATAGCAATAACTATTTTAAATACCTTATACCTAGATACGATATTTTATGGAGTTTAGGCAAGCAAGGAAAAGGCCATGCTGAGCAAGTGTTTTCTCTTTCTTGATCATTAGTTGATAAGGCGTATCGGTCGAACTCAGCTTGATACCTTTTCGCGGATTAGGGTTTACTTCGAATAATCAAGTAATCATATAAGAAGTACTTCTACCCTGACCGTACTTCTTAATTTTCTCTTCGGATTCAAGTGTTTTTAAGAGCACGTTTGCCGTTCGTGGAGAAACTTTTAAAAGGTTCGCTACCTGCTTGGAAGAGAAACGAATATCTGACCACATATCCTTAAGGAGAAGAAAACGAGCATCTTTAGCATTATCAAAACTTTCACCAAGCTTTAACTTAATACCATAATCTTGAGAGCGAATTGAGAGATAACTTAAATCATTTATATTTGCGAGTTCTAATGGAAGTTTGCTCTGGGTCACCCATTTTTTTAAACGAAACTTGGCGTCAGCAACTTGCAGAGGAGATGTTTTGGGATTGTAGTAATGATCAGGAAAAAGCTGTTGATATATTGCTATAGTGGAGAATGGGCGAAAGAAATCTTTTGTATGAGCGAGTAGTAAGCGATGAACTTTTTGACCTTTTTTAAGAGTAGACCCATCAGTTCCCCTCGCTGTTACAATATCAAAGTAATCCTTGGCCTTACTAAAGGGGTCACCTGTCCAAATATATTCACTTGGAACTTGGTCTATCGGGAGACCTTCTTGTTTAAGTTTTTCTCTGAAAAATTCAGAGGATGTTCCATGATAAAGAAAATTTGTCAGTTGTTGCTGGCGAGTTTTTTTAGAATAAAGCGCCAAGTAAAAATAACAACTGCGGGCATGCTCAAAATATCCCAAGCTTATTGATTTTTTCGCAAGCTGTTTTAATTGAGAAACATGACTAGGTTTATGGCCATAGATATTATGATCAATAACGATTTTCCACTTCTTTAAAATAAGTTGGTCAAATTTAGAATGGCCCTCTTGATTCTTGGCCAGAAAAGATTGAGCTTCATTCCAGTTCTCCATTCCGATTGCGACTTGTACTGAGAGTTCAAAGCAATGGGCACGGAGCAATTCAAGGCCATGCAAAGCTGCATAGTCTCGTAGTTCATCTAAAATTTCATGGGCATTAATATAATCACCAAGAAATATTTGAGATTCGACTAAGTTTGCTTTAGTAACAATGTTTTCGTATTCACTGCCTTTATTAGACTTTAAAAAAGCTTGAAAACATTCAACTGCTTTAGCGTGGTTCCATTCAGGTAAATGAGAAATCCCGAGATAGAAGTAGGCTTTGGGATTTTTTACAACGTCTACTTCTTCTAGAAGCTTGGTGGCATCACGGTTGGCACCAACCTTGATAAGAGCGTAGGCATAAATCATTTTCTCTGAAGTATTGGCCTCGATAACAGTGCCTTCTTCCGGACGTACATAAGGATGTAGCTCCAAAAGAGCGTGCTTGGGTTGACCACAACGAATAGCGATCTCACCTAGCTGAGCTGCAAAGCGACGTGGAATTTGATAGCGCTTTCGAAGACGTATCACCTCTTTAGCTGCATGTACGATACGCGCATTGCGAATGTCTAGATCCAATTGCTTAAGGATTTCATGATAATCTTGTGCCATAAAAGTTAATCGGTATCTCAACTATAAAGAATTAGTGAAATCTTCTTTTTTCCACCTCTTATTACAGGTGTTTATGCTTTTTTTCGCGACTTTTTTCAATAAGTGACTTCCGGTTATTTGCTTTAATCTAGCTTTAGTTAAAATAAAACTTAATCAAGTAAATCTCTATTGTGGGTATATTTGGATTTGTATTAACATCAGCAATGACTCAAGAAATTGGCAAGCTAGAACGATAAATGGGTATAAATTTTAAATACTTTACCCTTAAATATTCCAATGCTTTGAAATTAAGAGGCCTTCGCGACAGGGAAAGTAAAAGGGATTTAAACAGGAGTTTTGATGGTAAACTTTATTCATTCACAATTAGAAGGTTTCGAAATGAAAAAGTTTACCCGCATGGTATTTACCTATTTCTTTTTACTTGTCAGTGTCACATTATTTTCAGGCTGTAATATCTCTAATGAAGAAGTTCGTGGAAATGGCGGAAATACTTCAAATAGACACCAGGGTGTTGTTGCTGGTGGTTCAGGTTGGTCTGGATTAACAAGTTCAGCGAATGCACTTATGAGTTCAAATTCAAATGTTGGAACTGGTTTATCTTGGTATCAGTGTGGCGAAGAAAAGCCAGATGAGATTGTGCAATTTTCTAATGGTGAAGCCTCTTATTGCTCGGGTAAATCAGTGAGTGCTGAAGATGTTTTAGATGATCATGTCGGATTCATTTTCAACGGTGTAAATGTTATTCCAGAACTTTTTTGGAGTCATTCTCAAAAACTTTTTTATAATGATATTGCCATAGCAAATGATAATATCGTTGCTGTTCATTTAGCTAGCTTTACGATGACAAGTACAGAATTTTTCGTAACACTTGCTATGTATAATCATAGTCAAGATGATTATACAATCTATCTTATCACTTATAATATTAATGGAACTATTATGGGAGTTTCGCAACATGTGACAAATCTTGTCGGTCAAGCATTTACAATTGTTTCAGAGAAAAATGATTTAGAATACACTCTTAATATCGGAGATAAAGATCAAGCAGCGAGCCTCACTGGTGTTGATATGAGTTCGGGGAATGTCATCTGGAAATTTGACTCTGATGAATTATTTATTTCAAAATATTTGCTAGATAATCTTATAAATTAGCCCCTTCTATCGAAAGTGTTACCTTATCATAAAGTCATTTTGAAATGATTGCGATGAGCTCGTTGTCGAGCTTCTTATTCTAGTAAGGATATTAAAAAGGCGAAATTAGAGGATGAGGAACAATCTACTGGTATGAAATCCTCTTTAATTTACAAAGCGCTAGCGATTACACCAATCAGGGCACCAAAGACTCCGCCCCAAACAACTAGCCATCCAAGATGTTCTTTAATCATTCGCTGAATGATTTCTTTCACCATTATAGGAGTTAATTCATCTAAGCGACTTTCAACCACTGCTTCAACTTGCGTTAGCATATAAGCGGAATCTTCACCGCCAGAAAATGATGCTATAAGTTTAGACTTGATTGTTTCTTCACTGAGAATTTCAAGGAGACCTTCTTGCATTTTAATAGCGAAAGGTTCACGTAGGGCATCCAGTGCTTGGGCGCCACCAAACATGGTGAGCATGCCACCAAGTTGTGACTCCATAACTGTTTCAGTCATCTTCACAAAGAAGCGATCGTAATCAACTATTTCTACTAGGCCATCAAATGGGTTTCCATCAACTTTTGCATTACCACCAACAACAAACTTCGCGATATTTTCGCGAGTAAAGAATTGCTCCATCATCATTGTTTTGATGCCGGCCTTGAATTCATTAAAGTGCAAAGGGATAACACCTGAACCATAGAGGAAAGGAATTTTTTCAAAGAGCATATGAATCGCAAGCCAATTGGTTAGCGCACCTGACGTAGCATAAAGTCCCATATTGGTAATTTCTTTGGAATACATCGGAGAGTTCATACCCACGGCAACAACACTAAGGGAGAGTAGGGTAGTAACAGAATTCTTGTTTAAAGGTCCCATATTCGTCTTTTTAAGTTCTAATGTATTTTCCATCTGATCCTCGTAAATTAAATTTCTAGATGGAATTTATAGACGTAAAAAAGCGAAGAATCAAGCCTTACCCTTTGCGTCATTCGGAATATTGTATGTTCGGCGCCTAGCACCTCTTTCCCAATATAATTTTTCTTGAGAAGCTTACTCCAAATCAAAAAGGAGTTTGATATGTTCGATCTAATTAAGTTAAAAAAAGATTTCAGAAAAATTCAGAAA
>JABGXW010000157.1 GCA_018675575.1 Bacteriovoracaceae bacterium
AATCCTCCTATACCCTGTCCGTAACCATATCCATACATTGTGTAGGGACTTGGAAACATTGTATAAGGCGATGGGTGGGGTAGAGACATAGGATTAAAGTTTTGTATTGGAAATGGTATAGTTGCTAAAACATCATTTTGTGAATCAATGGTATCTTCTACACTATCAGCAATATTGGCTTCACCATCTTCGTCTGTATTCTCTTCAACTTCTGCTATGATTTCTTCTTTCTTACTAATAAGAGTTTCAATTCTTGAGACAAGTGAAGAAACTTCTTGTTTTTGCTCACATAAGCTTGTCTGGATTGAGCTTAACTTTTCACCATGTTCTTTGATCTTTGCATCTTGAATAAATACTTCAGGACGATCCACTGCTTTTTGATGATCAATAATAAAACTTAGAGAGTAAAACTCTGATGATTCCTGAAGAAGTGCCATCAGTTCTTCTTGTTGCTGATCAGTAATATCTACAGCTAGCTTGGATTCGTCGTAGACTAATGACGAGATTTCTGTAAACCTCTGATCAATAAGGTCTTGCTCTATAGTTAAGTTTTTTAAATCAACATCAATTATGGCCTGAAGTTCTATAGAAGAGTTCTCTTGGTCTTCAATTTTTAGTGTCAATTCTTCTCTGCTTTTCAAATTATTATCTCGATCTTCAATATACTTTTTAACCTTTGATTTCATGTCTTCAAAGCTAACTCGATCTATGTTATCAACAATTACTTCTGGTTTTGCTGAATCTGACTCTGTTGATTCTACTACTTCCTCTGCTTCAGAGGTCTTTGATACTTCAACTACAGATTCTGTTTCGCTTTCAGACATGGCCGATAAAACCTCTGATTCTCCTACTACAATGGCTTCATCAAAGGAAATTATTCCGGAGTCATCGGAAGCAAGACCTCTCCATGAAAACTGAGGACTATAAACACCTTGTGTCGCTACACCACTCGCTAATAAACAACATACTACTAATGATTTTTTTAATAGACTTGATTTCTTCATCATAACCTCCGCCATTCTTTTTATGGACTGATATGTAAATTAAAATAATTCGAGTTTTATTCTTCAAGATTGATGCCAAAGAATATAGGCGTTAAGCTACGGAAATAATATAATAGGATAAAAAATCGCAGGTATAATGTTGTCTAAACATTAGTCGTTACCAACTTATTTGAGTAGTTTTAACTTAAGTCACTAAAAAAACTTTTTATTTAGTCAAATGTGAGTGATAGAATACTTTCTTAGGTTGTGGGAAGGTTTTATGAATCGAGTTTTCTAAATTATTTACGATTTCAATTTTGTTTTGAATTCTGATGAGTTCGATGCTCTGCTTAACAAAGGGTTTATTTTTTTCTTCAAGCTTATCTAGAAAAATAATCCTCTTTTCTTCTTCTGTTAAAGGAAGCTTTTCTTGCGTCGTAATTCCAAGAAGACGATCTGAGATAGTCATTGGTTCGTGATCATTATACGAATCTAGAGAATTAGAACTATCAGAGGATTGATTTGCAGATAAGAGATTTGAATAAAAAATTGCTAATATAAATGCAAGAAATCTCACGTTTCTCCCTCCCAAGTTAATCTATACTAAAGGAAAAGGTTTACTTTGACAAGCAGTGTTGTGATTAGGAATCTCGAAATATTAGGCGAAAATCTTTGTGGCCTTAGTCAGGGCATCATTAATCTTATTAAAATTATCATCTTTTAAAGCAATATTTGTTCCTGATAAAACGGATTTCTTAATGTCCAAAGGATCGTCTGGTACATGAATGATAAATAATTTCATTTGGTTTTTTATAACTCTTATATGTGATATGACCTCTAAGCAACCCATGTCTTCTAAACCATCACCAAGAAAGAGGATAAGATTGGTATCATTCTTTTCCTGCTCTAATTCGTGAAGAGTTTGAAATCCGCTTGAGACTAATTCCACTTTATGTCCCTGATATCGAATACGTGAGGCCATATGTGCACTTCGAGTTTGATTGCTGCAGGCTAGAATAATTTTTAAGTGTTCATTTTTCATGGACTCAGTGTACAGGAAAATATCAAAATTTCAGCTGTTAAATTATCATAAGCGTATGAAATTACTTACCGGTAAAAAAATTGTAATAAACTCAGAACTCATTGTAAAATAGCTCGTATAAACATGGTACAACTTAACGATTCAGTATAAATAAATAAACAACTAAACTAGGAGCTTAAAAATGAAACATTTGTTAATTATCCTTATAGGACTAAGTTTAACCAGTACTGCTTTTGCTCGAGGAGGAGGGAAACATAATAAACGAGTCAACAGACAAAAACATCAAACGAAGAGAATCGGTCAAGGAGTAAGGAGCGGTGAATTAAGTAAAGGAGAAACTAAAAGATTAGTTAAAGGTCAAAAAAAGATTAAAAAATTCAAAAAAGACGCTAGGTCAGACGGAGAATTAACTCTTGAAGAAAGAGCGCAAATGGAAAAAATGCAAAATAAGCAATCAAAAATAATTTATAGGACAAAGCATAATGATAAATCTCGTAGAGACGGGGGCACAGAGAAGTCGGAATCTGATTTAGAATAATTTTAGAATATATACCAAATATTTTTTGGAGCTTTATGGAGCGGCGACCGAGGGTCGAACTCGGGACCTTCTGCATGGCAAGCAGACGCACTACCACTGTGCTACCGCCGCTTGAAAATGTAATATATTATTGGTTGGGTCTTACGTCAATAGTAGCGTCGCGTCAATCAGGGAAATAATATTCTTTAATTCTTAGATAGTTTTCAGCTTCCTCTGGAAATAGCGAACAAGCACGATCTATCAATTCTAATATTGTTTTTTTATTTCGACCAACTTTGATCGAGGCCATGATAACAGACTTATAAAGATTAGTGTGGTAGATTTCCTCTCTAATAAGCTTCATACCTCGGTCCAAAGTCGATGGAAGTTCACCAGCTTTATAAAGTAGATCAATTTCTAAGACTCTAAAATTAACGTCAGTCGGATTCTCTTCAACCTTGCGAGCAATGATTTCATAAGCATCTACAAAAAACTTTCCATCTAATAGTCCCGTAGAAATATTTTGAAACATTTTAAAATTAGTTTCCGCAAGTTCTGCAGCTTTGAGAAGAATTTTTCTCCCTAATTCGATTTCCTTATTTGCGATAAAGTATCTTCCGCTCATAATTAAACCTGCAGCGATACTTCTTTCTGTTTCCTTTACCTTATAATTGAGTTTTTGAAACAGTAGAGCAAGATTATATATTTCACCATATTTTTTCATGTGCACGGAAATAAGAATGAAATGGGGAATAAGCATAGGATCTGCTGGATGATTATGTAATAAAGAAAGTTGCATCTTGTAAGCTTTTTCAAAATATTTATTCTTATGATAGAAGAGAAATAACTCTCGTAAACTATTGGCATGATGAGCGCAATACTTTAAGGCGCTGCTCCAGGAATGAAGAGCATCTTCCTCATTATTTAACCTCATTTGCGAGAGTCCTTGATAAAAAATGGCATCAGCAGGATCAAAGGATGCAGAGGCCTCAGCTTTTAGAAAATATTTTTCAGCGTCTTCATAAAGCTTTCGATTATATAAATGATGGCCTTTCTTCATGCATTTTAAATATTCGCTTGAGATCATATTCTTTTTAAGCATGGTGAGTATTGATTTTTCTATACTATCAACAGTGAAAGGCTCGAATGACAAACCATTTAGTGGATACTTTCTTTTAAAAGCAGAAGCATAAAGGGCATTCTCTTCTTTCACCAATAAAAAGAAAGAAGCTTCTTTGCCACCTTTTTGAAGGTCTAAATGTCTTAGAAATAATGTTTCGCAATTATCTGATTTCTTATCCCGATGAAAACTAAAAATATAATCAGGATTAATAGATTCAACTTTCGAAAGACTATCTTTAATGGATTGGGTTGTGTGAATATTTGAAAAATCAACACCGTAAAAGTTTAGTATTTTCTTTATGAGAGGATTCGCTATATGAAATGGGTCACAGATAAGAATTATTTTATCTTTTAATACTTTTTTAAATGCAGATCTTTGAACATTATTTAGCATGATCTAATCATAATAGATAATCGATATTAAGGGTAGGGATGAGTCTTTCCTGTCCGATCAATTAAATATCCCTGGAATAATTGACTATCTGAGTTTGTGGCAGGAACTTTTCCATGGCCACCAGGGATGTCGATAATATATTGGGGAATCATCCAGCCTGGAAGTTTATCGCGCAATTGATGCATTAATTTACGACCAGTATCTAATGAAAGATAAAAATGTTTTCCACCTCTTATGAGATCAGGGTGATGCAAATAATAGGGTCTAATGATATGGAAAGCTAAGTTTGAAAATAAAGTTGTTAAGGAATCAACGTCATCATTAACCCCTTTTAGGAGAACCGTTTGTGATAATAAGTTGCAGCCCGTCTGACTAATTTTATCCATACAGTCTTGAACTTCTTGATCCCATTCATCCCAATGATTAATGTGAAGGACAATACTAACTCCTGAAAAATAATTATTTGTTTCGGTCAAAATATTAAGGAGCCTTTCTCTAAATCTATTTGGGATCATAGATGGATAACGAGTATGAAACCGAATCCATTTTAAATGAGGAATCGTTTTAAATTGTTTTAGATAATCTTGAAGCTTTTCATCTGAGAGGCTGAACGGATCACCGCCTGAAAAAATAAGTTCATTGATTTCATCATGTTTTTTTAGGTAGTGAAGAATGCTATGCATATCTGGTGAAAATAACTGCTGGTCCTTCTCATTTTCAATTTCATGCTTTCTAAAGCAATAGCGACAAGCTACCGGGCAAACTTTTGTAGGCATAAAGAGAACACGATTTTGATACCTATGTATGAGGCCATCGAGAACTTGATGATTATGATCCCCAATAGGATCATAGTATCCTTCTGCATTTGACTCTTGATCATCGGGAAGAAATTGTTTCGAAAGAGGTCCCATACCATTTTCTCCTTGGCATTTCTCAATCCACTTATTCGGTAAAATTAAAGGGGTCATGAGTGCTGTGCATTTGTCTTAAGGTGGTGATACTTTGCCCAGTACGCACAAACGCGAATAAGTAATCCTCCAAAAACTGACATACCAAGAAAATGGAGCATCACTTGGTTGAAAGAGAGGGAACCTGATTCTGTTAATGCAAAAATCATCCAATTCAATAAAATCAGATGCAGTATCAGGATTACTAATTGTTGAAATCTATAAAATATATTTTTTCGAGTGATGTAGGGATTTGTCATGATGCTTTATACCTAATTAGGTTGTTTTTTCAAAGTTTTCAGACGCTCTTCAATGGTCTTTTTTTGTTTTTCAGTGATTAGAACAACTTTCTTGACCTTGCGCAGGGCGAAAAACTTATAAAGATCAGATAATAAGCAATGAGCATAGAGAATACTTCCAAGAGGCATAGGTAAAAGTGAGATGGGTCTGATAGGTCGGAGTTTTCCTTTATGAGAACCGCCTTGATATTGAATCATCAGTATATTTTGATCCATAACATTTTGTTCGAGTAGTTCAAGATGTTCTGGAATGGCCATGGAAATAGGCTTATCAAATTCGGCCAGAGAAAAAAGTAGCCCTTTTTTAAGAGCTGGTCCTTGATCATTTTTTGATTGATAAAGAATGCCATGACCAAAGACTTCTAAACTGGCCATAGCGTCGTCCAATGCCCTATGATGATTCACTAATTTTATTCCAAGCTTATTCGTGAGATCTTTTAACCTGCAGCTTTGCTTTGGAAGAACAACTCTTGCATACTGACATGAACAATAGATTGTATTGTCCTTCGTTTTCAATTTACTCTCATGACTTTCATACATAAGAAAGCCTAAATCAAATTTTGCATTATGGGCAATCAACGGTAATTCACCAATCCATTCTAAAAACTTTGGGAAGATCTCTTGAATAAAAGGTTTTCCTTTGACCATGTCATCAGTGATTCCGTGAATGGAGATTGTTTTTTCCGGGATAGGAATTTCTGGGTTTATTAATTCATCAAAATAGTCGACTTGTATATGGTCTTCACCTTGCGTTATTTTAACAGCAGAAACCTCTATAATTTTATCAATAAGTGGTGATAGACCTGTTGTTTCCAAATCGAGGGCTATAACCCCATCAGGAAAGGCTTTCAGCAACCCATCCACTAGTAAAGGGTTAAGCTTAGGCATTTCTCTAGTACTTAGAATTGTTGACATTAAGACCCATGACTTTTACAACTTGTAATCAATATAACCAGTAATGATTACAAAAGTTTTGTGGTATTTACATCGGACTTTATAAGGAATTTTACGATATGAAAAGTTTTGATCTCATTGTTTTAGGAGCTGGGCCAGGTGGTTATGTAGCAGCTATTAGAGCGGCACAACTTGGCCATAAAGTTGCGATCATTGAAGAGGATAAAATGGGGGGCGTTTGTCTGAATCGTGGATGTATCCCAACAAAAGCAGTTTTAAAATCAGCTCATTCAGTTCATGAAATTAAAGACTTAAAAGCACTTGGAATTGATGTTGAGCTTAAGGGGCTTAACGGTTCTGTAGCAGTCAAGCGATCAAAGCAAATATCTGAAAGGATTTCTAAAGGTGTTTCTTTTTTAATGAAGAAAAATAACATTGAAATACTTGAAGGAAGAGGAATTTTAAAAACTTCAACCACTGTCGAAGTAAAAGCAAAAAAAGGTCATACTGACACCTATCAATTTAAAAGCTGTATCGTCGCAAGTGGGGCCCATTATAAGTCCTTCCCAGGTCTTTTGCATGATGGCAAAAGATTAATCGGTGCATGGGAAGCAATTAAGCTAGAAGAGCTTCCAAAGAGTATTGCTATAGTTGGAGCTGGAGCAATCGGTGTCGAATTTGCTTACTTTTGGAACGCCTTTGGTGTTGAAGTACATATCTTCGAATTACAAAATCGCCTATTACCAATCGAAGATGAAGACTCTTCAATTGAAGTTGAAAAGGCTTATAAAAAATATGGCATTAAGATGTCACTTGGAATAGAAAAAATAGCTGCTAAAAATAATGGAAATGATGTCTCTATTTCAGTCACTGAAAAGGGCGAAGCTTCTGAACAGAAATTTGAGATGTGTCTGATCGCTGTCGGTATGACAGGAAACATTTCAAATATCGGACTTGAGGCTCTAGGTATTAAAACAGATCGTGGATTCATTTCAGTAAACGACACTTATCAAACAAATGTTCCAAATATTTATGCAATCGGAGATGTTTCAGGCCCTCCACTTTTGGCCCATGCTGCTTCCCACGAGGGAGTGATTGCTGCTGAACATATCTCAGGAAAAGAAGTTCACTCACTTGATAAAATGAATATTCCTGGTTGTACTTATTGTCAGCCGCAAGTAGCTTCTGTTGGCTACACAGAGAGAACATTGAAAGAACAAGGAATTGAATACTCGGTTGGAAAGCTTCCATTTATGGCAAACGGTAAGGCCGTCGCTAGTAATGAGAAAATTGGATTTGTAAAAACATTAATAGGAAAATATGGAGAGCTACTTGGGGCTCATATCGTTGGGACTCAAGCCACTGAATTAATCCATGAGTATGTTCTTTTTAAAACAATGGAAGGAATTGATGAAGATATTTTTGCAACTGTTCATCCGCATCCAACACTTGGAGAGTGGTTAAGTGAATCAGTTATGGCCGCAAAAGGAAGATCACTAAACTTTTAAATAAGATAACGAAGAATAATTTTAAGGAGTGGCATCATGGCCAAAATAGAAATAGTAATGCCTCAGATGGGTGAATCGATTACCAACGGAACCATTACCAAATGGCATAAGAAGGTTGGAGATTCTATTGAGTTAGATGAAATTCTTTTAGAGATTTCTACCGATAAAGTTGAATCAGAAATTCCAAGTTCTACTGAAGGACGAGTTGCAGAAATTCTTTATGAAGAAGGTGAAACCATTGATGTAGGATTAAAAATTTGTGTGATTGAAGACGATCCTAAAGCAACTTTAGTTGATTCATCTGGAACCTTTGCTATGCCTCTTACCCCAACAACTATCGAAACAAAAAATGAGGTCGCTGTTGAGATGCAGATGGCAGTTGATCTCGAAAATATTCCAGCCAAAACATCTAGTCGTAAATTCTATACTCCTCTCGTGAGAGCGATGGCAAAAGAATATAATGTTACTCAACTTGAACTAGAAGGAATCAAAGGTTCCGGTACTGCTGGAAGAGTTAATAAACATGACTTATTAGGATATATAGAAAATAGAAAAACTGATAGAACATTTACTGCTGAGCAAGCTGTTGCAGGGGTAACAGAAGTCCGTGCTAACGGATCGAGAGTTGAAATTATTCCTATGGATAATATGAGAAAGGCCATTGCTAAAAATATGGTTATGTCTAAGCAAACGGCTCCCCATGTAAACTCTGTAGATGAAATTGATTTTACTAATATTGTGAAATTTAGAGAGGGATTTAAAAATGAATTTAAAAAGCAAGAAGGCTTTAGTCTGACTTATACTCACTTTATTCTCTACGCGCTTGTGCAAGCCTTAAAGGAATTTCCTTTAGTAAACGCATCTGTTGAAGGTGACAATATTATCGTGAAGAAAGACATCAATCTTGGTTGTGCTGTAGCTGTTCCCGGTAATGGGTTAGTGGTTCCAACGATCAAATCTGCAGATTCTTTGAATATTACTGGAATCGCAAGAGAGGTAAATATTTTAGCAAATAAGGCCAGATCGAAGAAATTAACCATGGATGATCTGACTGGGGGGACTTTTACCTTCACAAATGTCGGATCCTTTGGAACTTTGATGGCAACTCCAGTGATTCTACAGCCTCAAGTAGGTATTTTTGCGTCAGGAGTAATAAAAAAGAGACCAATGGTGACAGCTGATGATGCAATTGCTATTAGATCTATGATGTATGGAACACATACTTATGATCATCGTCTTGTTGACGGTGAACTCGGAGGACTATTCCTAAGAGCAGTTAAAAATAATATAGAAAACTTAGATGCAAAATCGTTATTTTAAGAAGGAGTAAATAATGTCAAAGAAACAAAAACCAAGAAAAAGAAAAGCGAACAAAGCAAACTTAAAAAGACTTGCTCGTAAGAAGAAGCTAAACAGAAACAAAAATTAGTAATAAAAAAGCCTTCATTCGAAGGCTTTTTTATTACTAAAATCTTTTTATAAGATTAAACTAGATTTTCTTTCCTCTACCTATTTTCGTTGTAGATTTATTTCTTCTTTTTGCAGCAGCTTCTCTTTTTTCAAGTAGAACTACTGAAGGCTTTCTGTATTCTTTTCTCTTTCTGTACTCTTTAACAACACCGAAAGATTCGCACATTCTTTTAAATTTTCTTAAAGAACGTTCAACGCCGAATTTATCGTCTATTTTTACAAATAAAGCTTCATTACGATCGCTCATGTGACCTCACCTCCTCGCACATGATATAAAAACTCCTTTAACGGAGCTAGTCTTTTACTAAAACTGCGCATAAGTTAAGATGAACGCCACTCAAAGTCAATCTAGATAGTTGAAATGACCACAAGGAATAACCATGAACGAAAAAGACCAGATGGGTTTATTCAATAGTTCGAGCGAGCCTTCAGATCTAATGAGTCCTTTGGCCTATCGAGTTAGGCCTACACTTCTTGAACATTACCATGGTCAAGAGGAGTTATTTCAAAGATATCCAAGACTTAAAGACGGTCAATTTGGAAGCCTCATTCTTTGGGGTCCACCAGGTGTGGGAAAAACCACCTTAGCTGAAATCTTGTCCCATCAAACTGAAAAGAAACTCCATCGATTTAATGCCGTCCTTGGGGGAGTAAACGATCTCAAGAAGATCATTAAGGAAGTGATGGAAGAAAAAGAAATGTTCCAACGGGACGCAATTATATTTATTGATGAAATCCATCGCTTTAATAAGGCCCAGCAAGATGCACTTCTCCCCCATGTAGAAAAAGGAGATTTTCATCTTATTGGCGCTACCACAGAGAACCCGAGGCAAGCAGTTAATAGAGCTCTACTCTCTAGAATCCAGACAATTCAATTAAAACCCCTAGACCCTACTTCTCTTGAAAAAATAATTCTTCACGCCAGTAGCAAATGTGGAATAGACCTTACGCGGGAGATGGCGGAATTTATAGCTGATCGTTCTAGCGGAGACGCTAGAAAGGCCCTCAATATCTTAGAGCTTGTCGAACGAGAATGGAAGTTGTCTGGAGAAATTCCTTCTGTAAGCATAGTAAAAGGCCAGATTTTAGAAAATGCTAGAGACTATGATAAAAATAAAGATCGGCATTACGATGTCATTTCTGCTTTCATAAAAAGCTTACGAGGATCAGACCCAAATGCGGGCCTATATTGGCTCGCTGTGATGCTAGATGGAGGAGAAGATCCGGTTTTTATAGCCAGACGACTTGTGATCTTTGCTTCTGAAGATATAGGAAATGCAGACCCCCAGGCCTTAACATTGGCGGTTTCCTGTATGACTGCTGTTTCTCAAATTGGTATGCCTGAGGCCCGAATCAGTTTGGGGCAGGCTGTAACTTATTTGGGCTCAACAGTGAAATCAAACGCAGCATACATAGGTATTAATAAGGCGTTAGAATATATTCAAGGACAAGAGACTTTACTGGTTCCCGATCATCTTAAAAACTTTCTTTCTAAAGATACTGAACCTTATAAATATCCCCATTCCTACGTAGGAAACTTTGTTGAACAAGACTATACTGTGGAAAATGTACCGACTTTTTATGAACCAGGAACCCTAGGAGTCGAGGCGAACATTCGTAAACGCTTAGCTACACTTCATCCCAATAAATATAAATAGATCCTTCTAAGCATTGTCTAGCTGACGTTGATTGCCTTGGTATATGGCAATAAAAGCAAAATTGAATTATCCCAAGACCCATGATCTTAAACTTAACGTAAATAATATTCTCTAGATCCTAGTCGAAACGAGTAAAGATAATATTCATATGGTCGTTGTTATCTTCATGAACAAAGAATGAACCGAGATTAGTTTCTATCCAGCACATTCTTGAAATCGCTTTATTATAATCGAACTTTTTACATTTATTATGTGATCTACCATTTGAACCCCAACCAAAATTAACAGCGTTCTTTTTACATCCAAGATTTTTCAAGTGCTCTCGGATAACTCTGATTCTTTTTGCAAGATGATCATGACCATAATTTCTCATGTCGCCTAGGCTATCTAAGTTAATTCTAAAACTTTGGCCATCATCTTGATGATCATTAGTAAGAATGTTGAGACATTCTTTTTGTGCCTGTGTATTTGTTGCAGCATCTACATTGATAGAGGCTGCGAATACTACTAAAACTAATAATATAAAAAACTTTTTCATATGTGTATGCCCATTGCGCGACGCGCCGTACCTAGGTTCCTGAGTAGAGCTTTATATACTAGGATGATCGGTTATTCAAAGGTTTTAGCAAAGCATGGAAAAATTGTTCAAATATCATTAACTTAAGCAAAACTTAAAAAAAGTATTAGTAAAATTAATATATTATGATTATAGTGGCTCCTGATTATTATAATGGGAAGCTGATCAATGAGAAATTTTTTAGAAAAACTTGCAATCATATTTTTTATTCTCGGACTTTTTTCTTACTCGGCTTATGCTTCACAGAATCATCATGATTATTACCCACTAAAATTTCAACGACTTTTAGATGGCGCTAAAAAATATAAAGACTTTGATCTAACAAAAGCAGAACAAGAAATGATTAGAAATGAATTGTTTCTGATTCTATCAGGCCATCACCAAGTTGTTAAAAATGCTCCTGACAAATTAGGATGTTCATCTTCAGGCAATGCTCGATGTTATATTCACAGTTCTCTAGGCTACAGAGGTGCTAGAAAAATTCTCTTCGGTAAAATTCATCTAGAAGAAGACGGGCGAGGATATTTTGTTAAGGATGTCTATTGCAGAAAAGATTTTACTAATAAAGAAACAAATATTGGTCCCAATACAATTCCAAATTCTAATCTTTTAAATTGTGAGCATACTTGGCCACAAAGTAAATTCACAGGAAGATTTGGAAATGATATTCAAAAGTCAGACCTGCATCATCTCTATCCCACAGATTCTAGAGCAAATTCTGTAAGAGGAAATTATAACTTTGCTGAAGTTAATGGTTCCTCTGTTCCTGGAAATTGTGAAGCTTCACGTATTGGACAGGATCGAAGAACAACTTCTAGATCAAATCGTTTTGAGCCACCTACAGAGCATAGAGGAAATGTTGCAAGAGCGTTATTTTATTTTTCTGTAAGATATCAAATTGCGATCTCAGAATCTGAAGAAACATACTTAAGAGAATGGCATCTTCAAGATCCTGTTGATGCTAGAGAAAGAGAAAGAAATAACATTATTTATAATGTTCAACTAAATAGAAATCCATTTATTGATTACCCTGAACTCCCTGCAAAAATTCAAGACTTCTAATCATTATCTAAGTAATACTCTGAGAATGGAATTCCACCTATTATGCATGATTTGCACGACTTGTAATTCTGCCTTATTCATTCTGATCTCCGACTTTGAAACTTTCATATGAAAAGCATTCCATGACATGTTGAGGTCTCCGAGATGTGATAGAAGGTATTTAGGGGCAGGGGCAGGGGCTGAAAGAATTTGTCTTTCAAGTGGTTTTATAAAACCGTACCAAACTTGATCAAAAACATTTCTAAAATCTGGAGAAATAAGAGCTGAAAGAATGAGTTCTGATGAAACAAGCATTTCTTGAAGCAATAAAGTAACTTTCGTTTTTTTAATATTACTTGCCTGATAAGAAGTTGTATCTGTCATGAGAGTTTCTTCTGTAAAATGAAGAATAATATAATTAATCGAGGATATTTTATCTATAGCTCCAGATAAATGAAGAACTGTGTCTAGAATTTTAGAAACACCAAAGTTTTTAATTCTCAGCCTTTGATTTTGAAAACGAAGAATAACTTTATCAAGTTCTCTAGCTTCTTTGTACAAATTACTTAAATAATTATGGCAGTTTTCTGACTGGTTCTTTTCACATTGCGTAGTCCAGAGTTTCCAGAGATCATTCATTTTTTGGCTATTTTTTCTGATGGATATAAGATCTTGTTCTGCAGGTTCAATTTTTTTCATGATGTGGAAATAATCTGAAATAATATTCTTTATTTGAGGCCTTACATATTTTTGATAGCTCTGAACGCTTAATTTTAAATTTCTCGAATCAAATCTATAATAGGGGTAATTCGCTTCAACAAGAGCAGGCTTGAAGAATGCTAGAATTAGAATGAAAGATAAATTTCTTATTAACATATTATAATGATGAACACTTAATATTTTTAAGTCAATTTTTAAGCGGCAAGCTTGAATTGACATTGATTCATTCGCAAATCCATTAGTTGATCAATTTGATTTAAATGATCAGGAGCTGCAGTTAAAGAGCTAAATGAATTAAGCCAGGATTCTTCTTCAATTGTATAGGTAATTTCCACATTATGTGTTGCTCTTTTTGTCTTCATTAAATCTTTTGGATAAAGCATAAGAGGAAATCCTTCCAGAACAATTTGATATTTTTTATTTTTTGGAAGCTCTTGAGACGTAATAGCAGCTAAGCAGACATAAGCTCCAAATCCAGAAGCTTTAATAGAAATCATTTCAGAGTGGTTAGAACTAATGTTTGAAAGTAATTGCCTTGCAAAACTCTCAACCTCCGCAAAGGTGATGCTTTTGTAATGTATTAACTCGCATCTATTTGCTTGTGTGAGATGTTGCTTTTCATATTCGGAGAGCTCTATATCAGAGAAATTAGTCATAAAAGTTTCCGCCATTGAAATTTCTTTCTGACCAGAATTAACATCATATTTTTTGATATTTTTTTTAAACTCTAGGTCTGATAACTCAATTTTACCTGATAGACATGATCGCATATTAATTCCTCGCAATTAACTTATCGGTGCCAGAAGATAGTTTATGAGCAGAATATTATGATCTCGTAATTTTTAATTCTAATTCAAAATTATCAATAGAAAACTGATGTAATTGGTCTGTAGAACTACTTTGGGAACCTTCTAAGATCATTAGAGAGAGAGCGAGGGTTTCTTGTGAGATATAATCCTTATGAATAGTTATCGCCTTTTCCAGCTCATCTGAACCTTTAAAGGCAATATTTATTCTATCATCAACATTAAAATTAAGTTCTTTTCGAGTTTTTTGGATTCTATTAACAACTTCACGAGCAAGCCCTTCCTGAATGAGGTCAGCGCTTAGGGTACAGTCTAAATTAATAGAGATGAATCTATTTGAGAGGGCCTCAGAACCTTCTTTTGCCTCTCTAAATAATAAAATGTCATCTGTATTAAAAGATTCTCCTTTTATTTCAATAGTTCCTTTTTCTTCTAAGCTCGAAATATCTTGATGTGAAAGAGCTTCAATTAATTTCTTAAATTTACCAAACTCTCGCCCAAATCTTTTACCCAAGACTCTTGAGTTTGGTTTTGAATAAAACTTAATGTATTTGGCCTCATCGACCGTGTATTCAATATTTTTTACATTGAGTTCAGTTTTAATATAGGACTCAAGTTTATGGATTTCATCTAATAAAGACTGATCTTTATGAATGATTGTTAAAGTAGAAAGAGGCATCTTCACTTTAATTTGAACTTGATTTCTCTTTTGTCTTCCAAGTAATATTATCTGTTGAAGTCTAGATACTGCATCTTCTAGTTTATGATCCATCAGCTTTTCATCGGCAACGGGATAGCTACATAGATGAACGGATTCTGGTCGCTCTGATCCTTCAAATCTTGAGAGTTCTCTATAGATATGCTCTGAGAGGAAGGGAGAGAATGGCGCCATAGTTAGACAGATTTCTTTGACAGCTGTGAAAAGAGTAGAGTAGGCAGCACATTTATCATCGGAAAGTCCTTCTCCCCAGAATCTTGCTCTATTAAGACGAATATACCAATTTGTTAAATCTTCGATGAATGCAAATAGCGCAGGTAGAACATTATAGAGTCGGTAGGACTCCATTTCTTTTCCTATATTTTGTTTTAATGTCTGAAGATTAGAAAGTACCCATCTGTCGAGGATATTATTCCCTGATTTTAAATGCTCAGAAACATTAAAATTATCTACATTCGCATAAGTAGAGAGAAATTTATAACTATTAAACCATGGAAGAAGAGCTCTTCTAACCATGTCCTTGACTCCTGTGTCAGAAAACTTCTGTTCTTCACCACGGACAAGTCCTGAATTGATCAGATAAAGTCTTAGAGCATCAGCTCCATATTCTTGCATTAACTTATCAGGTGGAGTGTAATTGCTAAGACGTTTAGACATTTTCTTTCCGTCTTCGGCCATAACAATGCCATTCACAATAACATTTTTGAATGCAGGTTTATCAAAAAGTGCAGAAGAAAGAATAGTTAAAGTATAGACCCAGCCACGAGTCTGGTCTAATCCCTCTGCAATGAATTCTGCAGGGAAACCTTTCTCAAAAATATCAGCATTTTCAAAAGGATAATGAAGTTGGGCATAGGGCATTGATCCTGATTCAAACCAACAATCTAAAACTTCAGTGATTCTTTTATAAGTTCCTTCTTCTCCATCAATAGAAAAATTAAGATCATCAACAGATTCTCTGTGGAGGTCGTCTAATTCTACTCCAGTATACTTCTTTAATTCTTCAATAGAGCCAATGCAAAGAAAATTTCCAGTTGAATCATTTTTCCAAACAGGGAGGGGTGTGCCCCAAATTCTATTTCTCGAGATTGACCAATCTCGAGCTCCTTCAAGCCATTTGCCGAATCGTCCGTCTCTAATGTGATCAGGTACCCAGTTAATTTGTTTGTTAGAAGCAAGAAGTTTATCTTTTATTTTTTCAACCGAAACATACCAAGACGGGATGGCCTTGTAGATAAGTGGTGTATCTGAGCGGTAACAGAAAGGATAGCTATGCATGATGACAGATTGATCGAATAATTTGCCTTCTTCTTTTAATCTTTTAATGATTGGCTTATCGGTTTCCTTTATGAAAATCCCTTTGTAATCAATGATTTCATCTGTAAAGCAGCCTTGATCATCAACAGGACAGGTGAATACTTCACCGAGTCCCGCTTCTTTCATAATTCTATTATCGTCTTCACCAAATCCTGGGGCAGTATGAACGATACCTGTACCGGCATCGATTGTGACGTAGTCATCATTTAAAACCTGAAAAGCTCCATCGGCTGCAAGATCTTTAAAGTACGGAAAGAGTGGCTCGTATTTTTTTCCTTTAAGGTCGGCACCTTTTAATTCTTTGACTATAGTCAAAGTTCTTTTCTTTGAAAAAGATTCAACTAGATCTTTCGCTAAATATATTTCAATTTCTTTGTCTTCATCCTTAACCTTAACATAGTCTATGTTCGCTCCGACACAAAGGCATAGGTTTGATGGAAGAGTCCAAGGAGTGGTTGTCCAGGCCGCAAAATAGGCATCTTCATCTTCAACTTTAAATAAAACCGTTATAGCTGGATCTTGAACATCTTGATAGTTTTGTCCCGCTTCAAAATTTGATAAAACAGTTCCAAGACTTGTTGAGAAGGGAACAACTCTCGTTCCTTCGTAGATGAGATCCTTATCCCAAAGTCTTTTGAAAACCCACCAAACAGACTCCATAAAAGAGGTATCCATTGTTTTATAATCATTTTCGAAGTCAACAAAACGGCCAAGTCTTGTAATGGTTTGCTCCCATTCACTTGTAAATCTTTGAACAATGGAACGACATTCATCGTTATAACCTTTGATACCAAGCTTCTTGATAGCATTTTGAGCTGACATTCCTAATTTCTTATCAATTTCATGCTCTATTGGAAGTCCATGACAATCCCAACCAAATCTCCTCTCGACATAGCGTCCCTTCATTGTGAAATAACGGGGAATAATATCTTTCAAGGTTGAACCAACTAAATGTCCATGATGGGGAAGTCCAGTGGCAAAAGGAGGCCCATCATAAAAAATATAAGGAGGGCAATCAGATGTCTGTTCTAAACTTTTCTTGAAAATGTCCTGTTTTTGCCAAAATGCAATTGTATCAAGCTCAGCTTGAACGAATGAAAATGGATCACATGATTGAACCTGACTCTTTTGATTTTCTTCCGACATATGTACCCTTTATTTTTTAATAGAAATAAGTCGATTTTAAGGTGGAATCATAGCACCTCAAAGTCTGTTTAGCACTCACTTAAAGAGGCCCTAAGACATATTTTTCCCCTCTAAGGATAAAAAGTTATGCATTTTAAGGCTAATTTTCGACTCCCGATAAGATGTTTATGAACAAACAACTATTTTCATCATTTAAAATATCTGCTTACCATTGGAGCTTTTCAGTGGTTTTGGTCCTTATTTTAAGTTTTCCGTTGTTACCTACATATGGGTTAGAGAGTACTCAATATGCTATGGAAAAAAAGAGTCAAATTGATTGGGAGAACCAAAATGTTGAAAAATGGCTCGATTTTAAAAGGTTTGAAGCAAGGCAGGAATTAAAGGATTCTCAACCAGAATGGGAAAATATTCTTCTCGAGAAGAATAGGGCCGAACTGGTGGGGCGAGTTATTGATTGTATTGGTGTCTGCAGATCGTTCAAGGGACTTGGTTTCAATCACTCTCAATTTCGATCTGGGATTAGAGAAGGTGATGAGTTTTCCACTATCGGCAATAGTTATGCTTGGATTTATTTATTCGATGGAACCATTGTTCGAGTTTCTCCAGATTCTTCTATATCATTCAAAGAAATTAATATAGGAAAAACAGAGATCTTTTTACACGCTAGAATTAATTATGGGAATATTCTCTGGCTTTCACGAGAAAGTCAGAAGCTTATTGAGCATAATGATCGAGAAACGGATACATACTTCCTTCCTCTTTCTCTTTTTGATGCAAATCAAATTCAAAATGAAAAAGAGGTCGATGAGAGTGATTTATTTGCTTTATTGGATGTTTCAAAAGACAACTTAAATCATGTCAAAAGACTTAACAGTTTAATAGAAGAAAACAACGCTAGTGCAAATAAGAAGAGAACCTTCGTTCTTCTTGTTGCTCCTAACGGTTCGGTGAGTGGTTATGAGCCTATGTTGGAGTTTATTGTTTTGGTGGGCGGGAAATCATATATAAAAAAAAGAACGAGAAAGTCTCAAGGATATTCAAAAGAATCTGAAAATCCAGCGTTAACTTTTTATTTTAGAGGATTTCAAAATCAAATTACTATCGATCTTCCAGATGGAAAATGGATGGAAGTTGAAAGAAACGGGCGATTGATCGAGCCTTGTCTTAAGCCCGAACAATTTGGATTTGGTGAGCTTATGTCTAAGAGGATTACAACTATAATGATTGCTCGGGAACTTTTTTTTAAGTCTTACTCTTTTCACCTCTTCGATATCGATGAGCCATTTGAATTAGCAAAAGAGTGGGGTTACAGAAGATGGGGAAAACTCAAAATTGATCAGAAAGTAGGTTTCAAATCAGATATGAGTCGACGATTTTCTTTCTTATTGGAATACACAAGAAGGCTTGAAACATCTAATATTCTCAATGCTAATAAACTCTCTAGAAAGTTAAATATGAAAGGGGACAAACTCGATGCTTCTGAATATAATAATAGGTTTTATAAAACAGCATTGGCGACATATCTTAATAATGTTGAAATCAAAACGACAAGTGATTCAGATCGAGAAGTCTTAAATAGTACTACCAAAAAATACTGGAAGATGATACATGCCAAAAGGTAAAGAAATTAAATACAGTTTGATTTTAGCTAGTGAAAGTCCTCGTCGAAAGGAATTGTTAGCATACATCGGTATTGATTTTGATATTCATTCAGTTGCAGCAGAAGAAGTTAGTCAAAAAGTAGATCAACATGAAATCGTCCAAGATATTTCAAAAAAGAAAGGAATTGCTTCATTAAATGATCTAATAAAAAATAAAGAATTCAAGAGATCTTATTTTCCCGTAGTTATTGCTTCAGATACAATTGTTTGTTTGGGGCAAAAAATAATGGGAAAGCCCGGAGATATTAACGAAGCTCGCGCTATGTTAAAAGAATTAGCAGGTAGAACTCATAAGGTTCTAACTGGGGTTTATATTGGTTTTTATGAGCTTACAAATGGGAAATACAAAGAGCATTGTTTTTCATTAGAAACTGAAGTTGAGTTTGATAATTTTTCTGATGACACTCTCGAAATTTACTTAGCGACAAAAGACTCTCTTGATAAAGCTGGTGGATATGGAGTTCAAGGAGCTGGTCAGGTTCTAGTAAAGAAGCTTAGTGGCTCATATTCTAATGTTGTGGGGCTTCCTGTCTCAGACTTTATCACAAAATTGAAATCAACAATCACATCTGAAGACGATGATACGGGGCGTTTTCGTGACCTCTTTCACGGTTCGGTTTAATTTGCCCCATGCTCTAATATTGTATTTGGTATTTCTGCATCGCAAATATATCTAGATAAGGGGTCTTAAATCTATGTAAAAAAGTTTATTTTAAGCTTTCTTTTACAGATCGTAGGTCAATTGATTATTATTTATCTAAGATATCAAAACAATTTACCCATAAGGACATAAGTCATTAGAAAAATTATTCTTCTCGTTATTTCATTTATACAAATATCCAATGCGCGAGCTCTAGAAACAGCAGCCCCTATTGTGACCGATACAGTTTCTTATTCCGAGACGTTTGAATATACAAAAAAAATTATTGCAGAAATTGGTACTATTAAAAATATTGAACCTGACCAATTTTATAAAAAGATTGATTCATACAGAACAAGCCTGGAGAAATACTTTTTACAAAAAAAGAAAGTTTGTAACGGAGAATTCTCCACAATCATACTATCTGAAGGGAAGATTCGCTCAGATATTACTCTTAAAAAGGCTAGAAAACTGACTAGAGAAGAAAGGGGGTTATGTTTCCGAGAGATGAAAGCTCTTCAGGTTGAATATATTAACAATATGTTTCTTGCTAGAAAGAAGTATTTAGACTTTTTACACGAACGAAGAATCTCCGAGCTGTTAGAAGCACGGGAAGTTTCAATCAACAGTCTTCAATCTACCTTCTCTAAAAGAGAGAGAAGAAAGAAGCGTCGCAGACGTAAATAAAGGCGTCAGAACTAGTCTTCCTTTTCAGTTGAAAACTTTGGAGCAATATTGAGAGGTTTAATACTTCTCATTTTCAATAGAGATTTTCTTGGTCTCAGTGAATTGTTTTTGCTCAAAAGATTCTGAAAAGATTGACGTTCAAAACGAGATTGCGCCGTAGAATTTTCATTCTTCGGTACTTCTTCGTTGTTCAACGTAATTGTTTTCATTGCTTCCTCAATTCCGGTTACAAAAGGGTTAATATTCATCCTTCCAAACCGTGAACAGAGTTACTTGAATATCCTTTCGGACATGTCGCTGCTATTTAGCTTGGAAGGCCATCTTACTAAAAAAGTATATGACTTCAATAGCTACTCCTTACTTTATAGGGTTTCGTAGCATCACCACTTTTCGGAGGCTTGCTTTGAAACTTAACCTGTTAATAAGTTTCCCAATAACCATAGTTTAGCATAATTGTGCGCTGTGAAACAACCCTCCGGACAGGCATGTCCTACCGGAGCAGTAAGTCATTGAAAATAGATAACAGATAAGGCAGACTAGAGTGAAACTAGTTAATTTTATAGAGGAGAACTTGTCTTGGCACAAAAACTTGTCATTTTAAACTTGATTGTTATTTCA
>JABGXW010000158.1 GCA_018675575.1 Bacteriovoracaceae bacterium
TTACCCAGGCAATGTATGGAAGAAATGGCGAGTCCCCTATGATTATCGTTGCAGCATCAAGACCAAATGATTGTTTTGAGATGGCCTTTGAAGCAGCAAGATTAACTTTAGAGCATATGACACCTGTTGTACTTTTATCTGACGGGTATATTGCTAACGGTGCCGAGCCTTGGTTAATCCCAGACCTTTCTAAAGTTCAAAATAAAATTAGATCAAGAAGAGTTAATGGCAGTCCTAATGAAACTGAAAAGTTTGTTGCTTATGAACGAGATGAAAATCAGGTTAGACCATGGGCCATTCCTGGCGAAGCGGGATACGAACACCGCCTTGGAGGTTTAGAGAAAGCTTTGCAAACAGGTAATGTTTCATATGATCCAAATAATCACGAGACTATGTGCCATGTCAGAGAAGAAAAAGTTCAAAATGCACGTTTCAATATACCTGAACAAGTTCTTGAGGGTGAAGAACATGGTGATCTTTTAGTTGTTTCTTGGGGGGGGACTTATGGTGCTACCCATATGGCAGTTAAACAATTACAAGATGAGGGAAAAAAGATTTCTCTTATGCATTTAAAATATATCAATCCATTACCAAGAAATGTTGAAGAGCAATTTGGAAACTTTAAGAAAATTATTGTTGCTGAGCTTAACTTAGGTCAAATGAAAAAAATTCTTAACGGAAAATTCAATCTCAATGCTAGTGGATATAACAAAGTTCAAGGCCTACCTTTTAAGATCTCTGAATTAGTTGAAGCATTTAACAATGAATTAGGAAATAATCAATAATTTTAAGGAAACTAAGATGACTGAAATACCAAGCTACAAGAAAAAAGATTTTGTTTCAGACCAAGAAGTACGATGGTGCCCGGGTTGCGGTGATTATGCGATTTTATCCGCTATCCAAATGGCCTGTACAAAATTAGGCAGAAGAAAAGAAGATATAGCCTTTATCTCTGGAATTGGTTGTTCTTCAAGATTTCCTTATTATATGGACACTTTTGGACTACATACAATTCATGGAAGAGCTCCTGGCTTTGCTTCAGGCCTAAAAGTACAAAACCCTAATCTTTCGGTTTGGGTTATTACTGGTGACGGTGATGGACTTTCTATTGGTGGAAATCATCTCATTCATGTTTTAAGAAGAAATGTTGATCTCAATATTATCCTTTTTAATAATGAAATTTACGGTCTCACAAAAGGACAATACTCTCCAACTTCTGCACCAGGAATTAAAACAAAATCATCACCTTACGGTTCACTAGACCACGCGTTTACACCTGCAAAGTTAGCACTAGGCTCAGGATGTACATTCTTTGCGCGAACCATGGATACCGATCCAAAACATATGCAAATTATTTGTCTTGCCGGTGAGAAACATAACGGTGCCTCATTAATTGAAACTTATCAAAACTGTGTCATTTTTAATGATGATGTTCATGATCTCTATACCAATAGAAAAACGAGAAATGACCATGCTGTCTTCTTAGAGCATGGCGAACCTATGATCTATGGTAAAGAAATGAATAAAGGTCTAGTTATTTGTGATAATAAATTATCTATTGTCACGATCGGTGAGGATGGTGTGACGGAAACAGATATTCTAGTCCATGACAAGACAAATCAGGGTATGGCATTTATGCTTGCAGGTCTTACCTGTCCTGATTTTCCAATTCCAATGGGTGTTCTTTACCAAATAGAAACTCCTCACTATGATAAGCAATTATGTGATCAACTTGATAGTGTTATTTCCAAGAAAGGCAAAGGCGATATGACAGCTCTTCTTAACTCTGGTGAAACTTGGGAAAATTAAAAAATATTTAAAGTTTCTAATTTATGTGCCTTCTTACAAGAAGGTATTTTCTAATATTGTAATTGCAAAGTTGGGTCACCTTGTAAATGATACCAAACGAGATTTTCTTCTGCTGCTTTTGTATCATCATATTGACTCAGCAAATGAAGTTGACCGGCCAACAACACTTCCCCTATTGACTTTGGTCTATTATTAGCAAGTTCCAAATTTATACCCTTGGCCATGATTGCTGGAGGATGCCAAGAAATATCTACAGAGCCCCCATAATAAGCTACTGAACCAACAGGTTGACCTTGATTGGTTTCATTCATAAAACGTTCACCTAATCTACCTTCATTAGAAAATTTTCCATTTTGGCAAGCGACATCAATTAAGACAGGTTTTACAGCTCCAGGAGAAAGTGTTTTTATATCATCTACGTTAAATTCACCAGTATTTATTGAGGGCCATGAAGTGCCTGAACCATGACCAATGTAATTTATCCAATAGGCCCCTTTATCTATGCTTTTTACTATGTTTGTAGCAGTCGATCGGCTACTTTCTTGAAGAATATAGTCAACGGTTTTATCGAGTGAATCTTGTAAAGGTTTAGCAAATAATTCAGTATATTCTACATCACTTGGATTATATCCCTCATCGCTTGCAATGCCTAACATTCGAGAAAACCCAGAAGAGTTCAACCAAGATCTTTTTTCATATTCTAAGGTTTTATAAATTTGATTTCTAACATCTTTTGATGAACTAACATTCATTCTTCCATAAAAAACATCAGGAACTTTATCATTACTACCATCCATCAAAAAATAGCCTAAATCAGAGGGGGTTCTGGCAAGGTTTGATGTTTCAACGTAATCAGTTGGAAAAGACTCTTCATGACCTACTAATAATGCGTAGGAGAAATTGTTCCTCTTATAATAATTATGAATCGATGTTTTCAAAGAATTATAATCATTCCCCATGGAGGCTTGAGTTTTAAAAATGACATTAAAACCCTGTGATTTTTTATGGTTTATTAATGGTGCTAAATCGTTTTGGAATTTTAAAGGTGCAATGATTAGATAGTTTTTATTCTGCGTAATTGATTTATGATTAAAAAGCTTTACAAACCCACTTCTTTTTTGAATAGTAACTTTTAATCGAGGATATACTCTCAAAGTATTCAGATCTGAATACTTCATTGGAGTTAGAGTTATTTTTGTTAATGAGACTCCTCTATATTTACCAAGATATATTTTTGATAATAAAAAGTTATTATCAACTTTATATTTTTCGTTATTGAAAACAAATGGAATATCTTCTTCTTTTTTATCGCAACGACAGGGCATTTTTTGTGCAGGCGCGGGTAGAATATCAGGAATACTAAAAAGAGGCCCTTCTTCATAAGATAATGAGAATTCCTCTGGACTACCAACCACTATAAATGATTTAAAAGGCAAAGCAGGAGCTCCTGCAATATGAGTTTGATCTAGCCCTTTTATAGACAGTCCTTCAAATTCAAAAGGAACCCTTCTTAAATCTGATGTCGCATCCATAGAAGAGAAGGAGAATTCAATTGCTAAAGCGCCTGATTTAGCTGCACTAAATTTAAACGCTTTGTGATTTAAATTTATTTTTTTATCTTGAAAGAATTGAAAAGTTCTTGAGAAAACATTTGTTGAAAATAAAAAAGTAACTAAGACTAGGATAAGGGACAAATTCCTTTTGCTCATTTCTTCACTCCATCGGAGACGATATATTTCGTATAATTTCTATTCGGGTAAGTTATGAATAATGCGAAGTTTTTAATCTTTCTAATACTTGATCAGAAATTAATGCCTCGCACAGTCGTTTTCTATGGGTTGATATGGTCTAACTAGCTATTTATTAGAGTTATTTTTTTATTAAAAACACTCATTCAAAACTTAAAAGGTCAGTTCTTTTATGGTAAAACTTGGCACAATAACCTTAATTAATTGACCTATATAAAGGAGAACACAAATGAACCCGATTTTTACTCAATTAAGAACTTCAGTGTTCATCACAACTTTACTGTTTGGACTTATGGCATGCCAAAATGACAGTAAATTAGGAAGCACGGGAAATCCCGTTAAGCTCTATTTCACTCCAAGTGTTGATGCCGAGACCATCACAACCAATTCAGTACATTTTTTAAAGTTTCTAGAGAAGGAAACAGGATTTAGCTTCAAATCTGGTGTACCTGCCAATTATATTGCTGTAGTGGAAGCATTTGGTTCAAATAGAGCTGATATTGCGGTTATGAATTCATTTGGCTATATCATGACAAATAAAAAGTATGGAGCGGAAGCAAAACTCAGAGTACTTCGTTACGGAGAGCCTCATTATAGAGGTCAAATCATTGCCCATGTTGATTCAGGTATTAAAACAATTAAAGATATTGATGGAAAAAGGTTTGCCTTCACTGATCCTTCGTCAACTTCTGGATATATGTTTGCTAAAAAGCTTTTAAAGGAAGCTTCTGCAATACCATCAAATACTACCTTTGCTCAAAAGCATGATAACGTAGTCACAATGGTATACCAGGGACAGGTAGATGCAGGTGCTACCTATTATTCTCCAGCTTCAAAAGATGGTAAGATCAGAGATGCAAGAGCTAGAGTAAAAACTCAATTTCCAGATGTTGAAGATAAAGTTAAAATTATCGAAATAACTGAAAAGATTCCAAACGATCCATTTGTATTTAGAAAAGATCTTCCTGAAGAAATCGTGTCTAAATTTATTGTTGCAGTAAAAAAATATTTAGGAACTACTGAAGGCAAAAAAATATTTAAAACTATCTATAGTGTTGAGGGCCTGATCGATGCTTCTGATGCTGATTATGATGGGCTACGATCCATGATTGAAAGCATTGATTTAGATACTGAAAGTTTAATTAAGTAATTTAAGTACGGAGACATATCTATGTTAGAAGTTACTGATCTTCAAAAGGTCTATCCAAATGGAACACATGCACTGAAGGGAGTTACTTTCAGTGTTGAAAAAGGTGAGTTTTTAGTAATTATCGGGCTTTCTGGTTCAGGTAAATCGACAATGCTTCGATGCCTTAATAGATTACATGACCCAACTTCAGGTTCTGTAAAGTTTAACGATATAGAAGTGACTACTTTAAGAGGGCAAAAGATTAGAAATGTTCGTTCTGATATTGGAATGATTTTTCAGCACTTTAATCTCATCCCTAGAAAATCTGTTCTCACAAATGTTCTTTCAGGATCACTTGGAAGGCAAGGAATTTGGAAATCTGTATTAGGTATTTGGCCTGAAGAAGAGAAACAAAAAGCTTATGAGTATATCAATATTGTAGGACTTGAAGGTCGTGAACATCACCGTGCTGATAACTTATCAGGCGGTCAACAACAGCGAGTGGCCATTGCTCGCGCACTGATGCAAAACCCCAAGATCTTACTCGCTGATGAACCAGTTGCGTCTCTAGATCCTGCAACCTCACACTCAGTTATGGAATATTTAAAGAAAGTGAATGAAAAGCTAGGAGTTACAATTATTTGCAATCTCCATTTCTTAAGTCTTGTACGTGAGTACGCTTCAAGAGTAATTGCCCTTAAGGGTGGTAAATTAATCTACGAAGGTGATCCAAGTGAAATTGATCAAGAATGGTTTGAAAGAATCTATGGCGAAGAGGCTAAAGAAGTAACGATCAATTAATAAATTTTGTATAAGGGTAAATATAATGACTACTGAAGCAACATTAGCAGCACCAAAAAAAGGCTTAGAGTTAGGAATGATGAAAAACACGCTCCTGGCCCTCTTAATTGATACATTTTTATGGGGATATGTGGCCCTCGTTTCTTATAAAATAATTTATGAAAAAATAATATTGGCACTTAGGTATCCTGAGTTTTCATGGGGCCAACCTGTATATGCATTAGTTATTGGTGCCATTATTACTCTTCCTCTCTTTTTTACAAAGTGCTCGATCGGAAGAGCAACACGAGGTCTATATGAATTAGATGAGAATAAACCCATTTTTAAAGAAGCGTTTACTATTTTTGGAGTCTTTATTATTTTATTAACATTTGTTGCGGGACTTCTTATTTCTCAAGTTTCTGTAAGAGAATTTTTATCTGACTCTGGACTTGCTGGAGCAAGAAGAATCTTTGTATCTTTATTTCAACCAAATCTCAAAATTTTAGATCAAGCTATTTTTGCAGCTGTTGAAACAATTTATATGGCGTTTATCGCAACTGCAATTGCGCTTCCATTTGCTTTCATATTAGGTTTCTTTGCTGCCAGAAACTTAATGGAAGGATCACGAATTGGAATGATGATTTACACTGTAAATAGATTTTTTCTCAATCTAACAAGATCCATAGAGCCTTTAGTTTGGGCGATTATTTTCTCTGTTTGGGTTGGAATCGGACCATTTGCAGGTATGCTTGCCCTTATGATTCATTCAATTTCTTCATTAGCAAAGCTATATTCAGAACAAATTGAAAATATTTCAAATGGTCCAATAGAGGCCATTACTGCGACAGGAGCTCATCCTATTCAAGTTATTTGGTATGGAGTTGTTCCCCAAATTGTTCTTCCTTACCTCTCATTTACTATTTATAGATGGGACATTAATGTACGAATGGCAACTGTCATTGGTCTAGTTGGTGGTGGTGGTATCGGAACAATGCTAATGCAATATCAAGGTCTCGCAAAATGGAATGAAGTTGGTCTTTTAGTTATCGTTATTGCATCAGTGGTCTGGATTATGGATTACGGTTCTTCTAAAATTAGAGCGGCCATTAAGTAATATGGGACTTCTTTATATAATGCCGATCAATGAATCTGAAGCTGACCGTGTTGAGATTCTCGAAGATGAATCTGGAAAAACAATTA
The DNA here is from genome assembly GCA_018675575.1 of Bacteriovoracaceae bacterium. GTDB lineage: Bacteria > Bdellovibrionota > Bacteriovoracia > Bacteriovoracales > Bacteriovoracaceae > M0603. Next base: position 6,670 of record JABGXW010000158.1, read on the forward strand.
TACTAAAGTCCTATGGATTACCCATGATATTTTGGGGTTATTTTGCTGCTATAATAATTATTTTATTAGCTATGTCTCTGACCATTATGGGCCCCCTCAAACAGATGATTAATCAAGACGATGCCATTAATAAACTCATTGCTTATTTAGTTATTTCTACTTTAATTGGTATGCCTTTTTTACTTCTTTGTTTTCTTCTTTATGAAAAATTTATCAGCAAAAATGGTCCTTTCATTACAGTTTCTCATCGGTTATTTTGGATTTCTTTTTATAAAAAGTCCTTTGAATTATGTAATGAAAATACTGAGACCGATCCAAATTTATTTGTAGAAAAGTTTCTTGATTCACCAAATATTGCAAAAATGGAGGGTGACTCTGCCCACAGGGCGTTCCAAAATCAGGGTCATTTTTATTTAAAAGCGAAACGAGTAGACTTGAGTGTCATCAATCTTGATCGCCATTCTAGGCGAACTGACCTTAATAAGATCTGTAAGATTCTTGCTAAATATTAAGCAGATAGCTTAATCTACTCGATATTTTGGCACATTTCAAAATAGTTTCCAAATATTAAACAGATAGTTTAAATGTATGTTCGGCGCCTAGCACCTCTTTCCCAATATAATTTTTCTTGAGAAGCTTACTCCAAATCAAAAAGGAGTTTGATATGTTCGATCTAATTAAGTTAAAAAAAGATTTCAGAAAAATTCAGAAA
>JABGXW010000159.1 GCA_018675575.1 Bacteriovoracaceae bacterium
TATTCCATTGACTCTGTCATACCTAAAAACAGGATATTCGGTGATAATAAATTTTCTTTTTAGGGAGCGAACAACTAACTCTGTTTCGATTTCATATCGATGAGAATAGATTGGGAGTGACTTTAGTTTTTGGGTATTGAAGGCCTTGATTGAAGCTTGAGTGTCTGTAAGTTTTCCACCGAAAAAAAGATTTATTAATTTTGTAAGTGTTCTGTTACCAAACTCATTAATAGGTTTTATGGCCTTATCATCAAATCGCTTAGAATCAGTGGCATCTAAAAAACGAGATCCGATCGCCATATCTGATCCATTTCTAATAAGATCGCAAACAGCTTTTAAGTCTTCCGGATTATCCTGTAAATCTCCGTCAATAAAAGCGACTATATCTTTTGAACATTTTTCAAGGCCATTTTTAATGGCAATACCCTTTCCTTGATTTGTTTTATGCTTAAGAAAAATACATAAGTCTTTTGGAACTTCAGCTTCTGTGTTGTCAGTGCTGCCATCGTCAATTACGACAAGTTCAGTATCTTGACCGAAACTGGCAAATATTTGTTCTATGACAATACGGGCGTTTTTCTCTTCATTATAAAGAGGCAAAATTATAGAAACATCATTCATGTCAAAACTATACGTGAATAGAGTAAATTGGTAAATTTTAAAACGAATTTGCATTGATTTACCTGAGAGAATAGTACTTGTGCGCAGCGTATTGAGGGCCTATACTAAAGTAATCAGATACATTTAAATCAATAAGTCATGGAGCTTTTTGTGTTTAAGAAGCTGTTAAATGAATATGAAGATTTATCTTATAAATCATCAATCACAATCTTAATTATTTTCGTATTGGTTACCTATCTACCGCTCTTTTATAATATTTACAACCTAGGTATTCAAGACTTTGATTATAATTTTTTTACCTTGAATGTTGGTATGGATGCTTTTACAAAACACAAGGAAATGCCACTCTTCAATTTTTTTGATCAGGGCGGGCTACCATTACTAGCGACACCTTTTTCTCGCTCACTTTCGCCGTTTAATATAATCTACTTTTTCTTAGATTATATTATTGCCTTAAAAATGGAATTAATATTGCATCTTTTAATTGCGGCCTGTGGAATGTTTTTCTTTTTAAAGAGCTATAAATTTAGAAACGATGCCTCATTGATCGGCAGTCTTTTATTTTCTTTAAACTCATTTCATTCATTAACTATTGCTCAAGGACAGTATGAGTTGCTCTCCGCTGTTTTTATTCCTTGGTTATTCTTCACCTTGAGAGAGAGAAAGTTACTAAGTTTTTCTGTAATTTGGTCAATTGTTTTTTTAGAGGGAGGAGTTTATATTTTGGCCATAAGTTTATTGGCCTTAGCTATTTATACATTATTAAACAAAAAAAAAATGGTTATCCTTAACTCTGCTTTATTTATCATGACGGGACTCTTTGTTTCTTCAGCATTGACAGCAATCAAACTTGTTCCAAGTTTAGTATATATGAAAAATCACCCACGTCTGATAGATGATTTTTCAGGCTTTAGCTTCTCGTCTGCTTTTCATTCTTTAGTTAATAAACAGCAATTTATCACAGATACTACGGATGTGACGATTACCCAAAATTTCATGAATAAAATGAAATTCATAACTGATGATAATAGTCTTATTACTGGAATGGATTACGGCTGGGATGAGAATGGAATGTTTATTGGTTGGATATTTTTTTTTATTCTTATAATTTCTTTAATCAGATACTTCTATCAAAAAAAATATATGAGAGAACTTTGTATTTTCTTTATCTTTTCATTAATCGCTATGGGAGATAGACTAACTCCATCCCTTTGGAGAGGACTTAAATTTTTTGCTCCATTTGAAAGTATGCGTCATGCTACACGTTTTAGAGTTATACTCGTTTTATTTATGGCGATGTTTATTTCAGCACTCATTCACGAATTTTTAATTAAAAATAAAGAAAAACACCAGAAATCATTAACAATCACTTTCTTATTATTAACAGTGGCCGTAAGTATGTCTGTTGTTAATTTTAATGTATTAAAGACTGCTTTTAACATAAAACCGTTAACTAATTTAACACAACAAAATTTCCACTTTGAAAAAAGTTGGTTAAAAAATAAAGTCTATAATAAATCTACAGCGGCTGGATTTTATCCTGCCTACAAAGAAAATATTGGACTTACTTTTAGCAAAGAAAATCATGCACATGATATCAACGCGATACCTATAAGTGAGCCATCATATCAAGGAGAAATCGTAGATGAAAGTACAATTGTTTATAATTACAAACGAACAAATAATACTTTAAAATTTAATGCAATAAAGAATCATACATATCAAGTTAATATGAATTATTTTGAAGATTGGGAATGTGAAAATAATTGCAATATTACTGAAAGAAATGGAAGGCTTGAAGTAAGTGCAAATGAAACAGGTGAAATATTATTACGTTATAATCCACTTTCTTTTAAAATAGGATGGATTATTAGTTTGCTTTCAGTTTTATTTATAAGTGCGTTGAAGCTAAAGGATAGTTCCCTTGATAAACTTTTTAAGAAGAATATAGATATTTTTCTCAAAAAGATCAGTTAAGGAATTAATGAAATAATCAATTTCACTTTTAGTTGTGTTAATTGGTGGCATAATATGTAAAACATCGGGAGCAGCGCCAGTAAAGAAGGTCAGAATATTATATTCTCTAAATAGCTCTCTGACAATAGAGCCCATACAGGCAATTTCAAATTTATTTGCATACGGTAAATTAATATCAGTCATTTTTTTATGAGGAAACCGAATTTGAAGTCCTCGGTAGAAGCCTTGCCCTCGGATTTCAATAATATCGCGAGGAAACATTTTTGCTAAGCCTGCTAATTTATCATAAAGATAATCCGAATTGTTATTTGAATCGGACATAAAATCTTCTCTCGTAATAATTTCTAAGGTTTTAATTGCCACTGCACAGCTAGATCCTATTCCTCCGAATGTCGTAGAGTGAAGAGTTGAATGCAGCTTTTTCCCATAAGATTTTTTAAATAGTTTCGAAGATGTTGTCATGGCTGAAATTGCACGACGCCCACCTCCGAGTGATTTAGAAAAGGTCAGTATATCGGGTACACAATTAGCTTCATGTAAAAATGTAAACAATTTTCCAGTTCTGCCAAGGCCAACTTTAATTTCATCGAAGATGGTAAGAATATTATTATTTTGGCATACTTCAGTTATTTGTCTCAAGTAGCCATGTTCTGCAGAGCAGATCTCTTGACCTTGCAGGGGTTCAACCATTAAGGCAATTATTTTATTGTCACCATCATCCGTATATTTTTTTATTAAATTTTTAAGTGCGTTAATATCATTAAATGGAATAGTGAGTACATTGTCAGGATTTACACCAACATGAAATCCGGTATTAAAATTTTCAGATTCTGTGAAAGGTAAAATTCCATGGGTTTTACCGTGAAAAGATCCAGTTGTTCTAACATAAAACTTTTTATATGAAGGCTGGGCCCTTTTGGCCAGTTTGAGAGCTGCCTCATTGGCCTCTGCACCACTTACTGCAAAAAAGCTTATGTCTAAGTTATCCGGCAGGATTTCGGCAATATTATTGGCAAGCATGGCCTGTAATTTATTATTACCAAACTTTAGCATTTCAACTATATCATTTTGTAAGCAAAACTCTTCAGCTTTTTTTATTTCGGGATGATTATGTCCTAAATTAAGTGCACCACAAGAGGAAGTAAAATCGAGAATCTTGTCTCCATTTTTTAAATAGATATAAGAACCAATAGCATAACTATAATCAAAATGATCAAGACCTAGCATTTTATAAATACTTGAGAGTGGAGAATTAATATAATTTGAAAAGCTCTTGTTGAGATCTGTAGCAGAAATGTCATTCATTTCTTCGAGCTTATACATTTTTAAACCTTTTAACATCTCGATTAGCGCCACCTTCAACGGTTAGGATTTCTCGAACGGGAAGGATATTATCAGTCTTTACATCAGATTTATGAGCATACGATATGGAATCATAAGCGATTCTTAGAAATACAAATGGATTACGTGGATAAATATTTTTAAAAACTCTTGTTGAAAGAATAAAGACTTCAAATATTGCTCCAATTTTATGATAAAAAGATGTGAGAGGTAGTTTTAATAATAATAATAATAATAGAGGAGTAAAAAATCTAGGAAGAACACAAAAAAGTGGTCCTAGGTGTTGAAGTCGCACTTGCATTCTCTTTTCTTGATCAGTGAATCCGTTTAGAACTGACGGTGATCCATATTTATTTTCGTAATTGTAATCAGGGTTCAAATAATTATTTTCTAATGCATAGTCTGTTAATTCAAGTCCTGGGTAGGGACAAAATATAGAAAATGTAGGAGCACTAACTTTTAAGTCTCTTGAAAATCTAAACGTAATAAGATCTTCTTTAAAGCTTCCTCCTGGGAGAGCAATCATCGAGTTTGCGTAAGTATTAATATGATACTTTTTAGCAAGACGAAATGACTCTAATATAGTTTTATCCGGAATATAGCGTTTTAATATTTTTGATCTCATTTGAGCGTTACCAGATTCGATTGACATTCCTACTGATATACAACCCATCTCAGATAGGATTCTTGCAATTTCTTCTGTAAAGGTATTAGATCTCATTAAACAATAGAAAGGGAGATTAATTTCATTTTTATAGAGTTTTGAAAACTCTAAAAACCACTCATCAACGGAATAAATAAAAGTATCATCAGCAAAACGAATGAGACGTGTATTTTTATCTGATTCAATAACAAGTTTAAGTTCATTGATTATTGCTACAGGATCTCTTCTTCTGACAGTATCTCCAAGGCCCTTAAACATTTTATTGAATGAATGAACGTAACAGTAGCTACATTTAAATGCGCATCCTCTGGCGGTTAATACTGAACGGAGACCTAATAATTTATAATGAGGCCTTGCTTGATAAAGAATATCTCTGTCGGGCAACGGAAAAGTATCTAAATTTTTTATAAGCTCTTTAGTAAGAGTTCTATCTTCTTTTGAAATGACATTCGGAATTCCTGTCAATGCTCGTTTCATTATTATTTTATCGCAAATACGAGAAATGGCATTATCGCCTTCTCCAATACAAATTGCATCAAGTAACATTTCATCTAAAATATCAGGAAAATAAGTAGGATGAGCTCCTCCCATAATCCTTATAGATTCTAATTCTTTAAAAATATGTGAATAGGTAAGATCAAATTCTTTGAATTGCTTTATATCTGCAGTCATTGCAGAATAAGCAATCAGGTCAGGCCTATATGTTAGAATTTGATGATTTAAATCGTCTTGGTTTAATGCACAAAGTTTTGTTTCATAACCATTTTTTTTACAGATGGATGAAAGTAAGAGTATTCCTAACGGTTCACTAATAATTATCTCTGAAACAACAAATAGAATTCGCAATTATACCATCCTGAACTTATAATCTTGATATAAGTATTTTATAGATGAAAATCGTCTGTTACAAGAGCAAGTTAAGGATGATTTTCCAATAAAACTGAGTATATGACTAAGATACCGATCAAAATATTATCCCTATTAGAAAGTAAAAAAATATCAATTTCTCTATGTGTTTTAATGGTATTGGGCTTGATTGTAGGTGGAACATTTAACCTTTCTTGGAATGATTTAATTGAAAATAGTGCTTTTAAGGCAGGATTGATTAATTATAAAGTAAAAACACCTCAATTCTATTTTCAAACTCGATTGCAAAGTATTTTCTATTTTATTTTTGAGATTCTATTTAGAATAGGACTTGATGAATTGGCATTGGCCAAGGTTTCTTCTGCACTTCTTGGAGGAATTTCATATTTTACATTAGGATTTATTAGTTTAACGATTTATCGCTCTTACTGGAGTATTCCCCTTGTCATTATAGTAGATTATTTTTGGCTTTATGATTTTGGTGTGAATTATAATGTAGCAATTAGCTATAGTAATAATCCTCAGGGACATATAGGTCTCATTATTTGTTTATTTTTTCTGGTCTATCATAACTTTAAAAAATATAAATTAAGTTATTGCCTTATAGGTCTCTCTCCCATTTTTCATATTACGCTGGGCTTTTGGGTAAATTTAGCAGTTCTTGTAGTTGAACTTTATAGGAAGAATTATAAAGACTATAAAAACACAGTTGTTCCTTACTTAATAGGGATCTTGTTAACAATTGTTTTTTATGTCTTATTGTCCGATACGAATTTACTTAATTCACTTGTGTATACAGCGCCGAAATTTACAGATTATTTAAAAAATTGGGATCTTCATCAGCAGTATTTTGATCTCTCTAATCTAGGCCTATGGCTTTCCTTGTTAATTACTTTTGTTTTAATAAGAACTGAAAAAAGAGAAGATAATGATTTGAAATATTATTTTTTGATCTTTTTTGTTACAGCTACAATTCATGGTTTCTATTCACATCTTGTTATTGACTACATCCCTGGGGTTTTTTGGACTTTAATGCCTTCAAGGTTGTTAAATTTTAGTATTTTGTATTTATCTATATTCATTTTAACAAAAGGAATAAAAGAGAAAGGATTAGTTGGATCAATTATCATCGGAATGTTCACATGTCTTTTCTTCTACGTTATTTGGTTTGGAAGAGATAATGTCCGTTATTTTAAGCAGCTTGAAACATTTTTGAGATTGGTTTTTGTAATTGACATTATTTCAGTCTTCTTTATTTTGTTTAAAGAAAAAGTAAGATTTTTTGCAATAGAAATTAGGAAGTTAAATATAATTAAGCATATAGCATTATTTATGGTTCTTCTTCTTATTTTGTTTGATTATTCTAAAACAATGAAAATGGCTTACTTAACTAATCTTTCAGAATTAAAGTATTATAAGAATGACAGACTTTTAGAAAAAATAAATAATGAAGGAACATTGTTATTAACGGCACCAAGTATAAAACAATTTCAATTAATTTCTAGAGTACCAATCATATTTGAAATGGATACAATCGATGATCTTCTTTATAATTCAGTTCATATACAAATCTCGGCGAAATATCTTGACGATTTATATGGCATAAATTTTTATCATCCCCAAAAAGAATTCAAAAATAATATTCCTTTAATTGATGAATGGGTTAAAAGTGTATGGGAAAGTAGGTCACCTGAGGACTGGGGCATTCTTGCTAGAGATTACCAGATTTCACATATCGTCGTTCCTAGTTCATGGAAATTAAACCTTACTGTTATGGATAAAAATAAAATCTGGAATATATATAAGATTTAGACTTTATCGAGGTTCTGACTGTAATTTTTTTTCTAATAAAAAATTATCAATAATAAGAAAGTCAATTCCAGTATTCATGAAACAGTTATAGGCATCTTCAGGTGAGCAAACAATAGGTTCATTATTTTGATTGAAACTAGTATTTATTAAAACTGAGCAAGTAGTTTGCCTTTTAAATTCTTTCAATAAGTGATAACAAGCTTGATTACTTTCTTTTGAAATTGTTTGAAGTCTTGCAGTATAGTTTACATGTGTAATAGAAGGTAAAGTTGATTTTTTTAGATATAACTTTTCTCGTAAGGAAAAATTACTATAGTTTTCGGGAGAAAGTGTTGTAATGTTTTCATGGATTTTTGCTACAAAGAGCATGTAGTTTGAACTTCCCGAAAACTGGAAATATTTTTCTGCATCCTCCTCAAGCACAATAGGAGCAAAAGGACGAAACTGTTCACGAAATTTTATTTTTTGATTAATTATCTTTTGCATAGAGGGATTTCTTGCATCAGCAAGAATACTTCGATTACCTAAGGCCCTAGGACCAAACTCCATTCGATCTTTAAACCAACCAATTATATTTCCTTCTGAAATTAATTTCGCAACACGGACATATAATTCATTATCTGGTAATTCAATATAATTTGCCTTCTTTTTATCGAGCGACTTTTTAATATGCTCAGTACTGTAACTTGGACCAAGTAATGAGCCTTCCATTGTATCTATTTTATTTGTGATTCTATTCTTTTTTGAATTGATATAATAAGTTGCGAGAGCGCATCCAATAGCACTGCCAGCATCACCTGCTGCAGGCTGGATCCATATATTTTCAAATAGATTCAATTCTTTCATCATTCCATTGGCCACACAATTTAAGGCCACTCCACCAGAAAGACATAGATTATTACTTTGAGTAATATCTTTAGCATGGCATATTATTTTGGAGTAAATTTCTTCTGTGATTTTTTGTATTGCTGCACTCATATGTATATATAGGGGATCTATAGTAAGAGAAGTGTCTTTATTAGGTCCAATATGAAAAAGTTCAGTCCACTTTTTCTCATGATAAATAGTGAGCATTGAAGTAAGAGTAAAATACTTTATATCTAAAACAAAGGATCCATCAGGGTAAATTTTAATTAAATTACTTTTAATTTTCTCAATAAGTTCTCTTTGTATTAATGAATCTGAATCTGAATAAGGAGCAAGTCCCATTAGCTTATATTCTCCATCATTAACTTTAAATCCACAAAAACTAGTAAATGCAGAGTAAAGAAGTCCAAGAGAGTGTGGATATTTTATTTCTTTTAGTTTTTCTATAGAATTTTGTTTTCCATGCATAATTGTGGTGGTTGCCCATTCACCAACGCCATCGATAGTTACTATAGCTGACTCGTCAAATGGTGAAGGATAGAAAGCACTCGCTGCATGGGATAGATGATGTTCGGGGTAATAAACCACATAGTCTTTTATGCCGAGCTCTTTTAAATGATAAGAGATCGTTTTTCTGATATTTAATTTATGGCCAAGCCATTCTGGAACTAGCTGTAAAAATGTGCCGAGTCCTTTTGGAGCAAAAGAGTGAACATTTTCTAATATTCTTTCAAATTTTAAAAACGGTTTTTCATAGAAGCATATAGAGTCAATATCTGCAGGAACTCCTCCCCATTCTTCAAGAATATATTTAATAGCATTTAAGGGGAATGAAGAATCATGTTTAATCCTGGTGAATCTTTCTTCCTGTGCCGCAGCAATAATGTTTCCATCGCAAATAAGTGCAGCAGCACTATCATGAAAAAAAGAAGAAATTCCTAGCACGATCTTCATTAATTAAAACAATGTGTAGATAAAAGGGGGGGCTATAGATCCTGTCGAAGCAATGACTAGGATTCCAAGCAATAATAAAAATAATAAAATGGGAATCATCCAATATTTTTTACGTGTCTTCATGAAAAGGAATAATTCCTTGAAAAAAATCATCGAGGTCCTACTTAAAATGGATGAGTAATGTCATCCTTTGAAAATATTAGTTTTGTGTTTAAAAAATTAGTATCTTTATCAGTTCTAAAAAATAAACTATTATTTATATTATCCAATTTTAATATTTTAAGAACAATACTTATAGGTAAAATTAACAAATAAAATGATAAAATTAAAAGTGGGATGTAGATAATTTTACTTAGAAGAGGTGAAGCTTTCTCAATCATAAGTATTGGATATCTAAAAATTTTAGTATTAATAAGAACAAGTATTATAAGGGTGATTGAAATATAGAGTGAATAGATATGATGTTTTATAAAAAAATGAATAAGCATGAATAATGCTGCCGTAAATACGAATCTATAAGTTTTATTTCTTTCATTAATCATAATATTATCTACCCATATATTTGCTGCAAATGTAACGGGCGTTGCGTTAATCTAAAAAATGATGTCTGATTTATTAATAGATAAAAATTTTTCAAGCTTAATAAAATAGGAATCTCCAATATCTGGATTGGTTGGTAAGTTGATGATAGTTTTGCATGCCTCAACTGCATTTTTGTTTTCAGTTTGGTTAAATCCCCATCTTTCGTAATTATTCTTAACTGGAGTCAAAGGGCTGTATGGCCAGCGATTTAATTCCAAATTAATTAATTGAGCCTTTTTTACAAAGGAATCATTGTTTTTAACTCTAAAGCAATACTTTAAGAAATAATGTGTTTGATCTGCAGGTCTTGTTAAAATGGGCAAATTTAATTTTATGAAGATATCATCATATCTTTTTACAATTGCTCTTCTGATTTCGAGAGTTTCTTCTAAATGAGAAAGGGCATATTGTCCGTACTTGGCCTGGAGTGGAGACATAGATTTTAAATAATTGTCAGGTATTTCTCTTATATTCGTCTTTTCATCTATATGTTCACCTGGAAAATATTTTGAAAAAAATGAGTTATTTTCAAATAGGCTATGGGCCTTAAAGAAAAACCAATAGTTCCAGTTTCTCATTAAATTTTTCCAAATAAACATATATAAGCGTAGAAAGATATTACCTAACAGGTTTTGGCAATTGTATTTATTTTCCAAAATTTTTAAATCTGAGGCAAAACTTGAGTTGTAGCAGACCACAGCTCCGCCGGCTCCCGCTGATATATTTTTCATCCAATGCATTGAAAAGAAAACATAAAATGGTGAATTTAAGATGGCCTCAATTTTACTGTAGTCTTGGAATCCATGTGATGCATCATCAATTAATATAATATTTTTATCCTTTATTGATTCAAGTAGAGGCCAAATAGGAGTGGGGTATCCATATGTGTTTTGAATAATGATAACCTTGGTCTTATCAGTGATTTTTTTCTTTAAAAGATCAATATCCATTGTAAATGTTTGTAAATCAATATCTACATATATTGGCTTCGCACCCAGATAAACGATGGGATTAACAACGCTTACACAGGTGAAGGCGGATATAATAACTTCGTCACCAGGTTTGATACCAATGGATTTCAATAATGCATATTCTGCAATTCTGGCCTTCCCAAATAAGCTTACTTCAGGAATATTATTTTTTAATGTAAAATGACTCACCAATGATTGGCGAAATGAATTAATCATTTTATTAGTGTAGTCTCTAATGTTAAATATTGGGTAATTTTTAGGTGCGGGGCCATGACTGGCTGCGTGGTATTCGTCTATGAGGCTAGTGAAAACTATTATTTTACCGTATTATTGGGAGCGTAAAGGAATGAACCTTAATAAGAGAAAGATTTGAGCAAGATATTAATAACAGGAGGCGCTGGATATATAGGATCCATGTTGGCCGATCAGTTAGTTAGAAAGGGCCATGAAGTAGTGGTGCTTGATTCACTTATGTTTGGCCCAGATTCCTTGCATCATCTAAAATCATTTCAAAACTTTAAACTGATTGAAGGTGATGTAAGAAATGAGGTCCTGGTACAAGAATGTATTTCTGGGTGTGATTTTATTTATCCATTTGCGGGAATTGTAGGAGCGCCACTGTGTGAAAAATATCCAAAAGAAACTGTTGAGGTCAATTTGGATTCAATAACGTTTTTATTAAGTATATTACAAGATCAAAAAATAATTTATCCCACAACTAATTCCGGATATGGAACGAAAAAAGAAAATGTTGCATGCACAGAAGAAAGTAAGATGGAACCAATATCATTATATGGTCGAACAAAAGTTGAGGCTGAAAATTTAATTAGTAAAACTGGTCAAGCAGTCACTTTAAGATTGGCCACAGTCTTTGGAGCTTCTTATAGAACACGTTTTGATCTATTGTTAAATAACTTTGTTTACAAGGCATTGAATGAAAAAAAGTTAGATATCTATGAAGGTCACTTCATGAGAAATTTTATACATATTGAAGATGTTGTTAATGGGCTTATTTTTGCAATGGATAATTTTGGAAAGATGAAAGGACAAGCCTTTAATCTAGGTCTAGATAGTGCCAATATGTCCAAAATTGAACTTGCTAAAAAAATTCAAGAATACATTCCAGAGTTAGAAATCACAGAAAATAATTTATTAAAGGATCCTGATCAAAGGAATTATATTGTGAGTAATGAAAAAATTAAAAAGGTCGGATTTCAGGCAAAGATTACCATTGAAGAAGGTATTGTCGAAATGATCAAAACTGTAAATTTGAAAAATAAACTAATCTCTTATATATAATTAGGCTATTAATGAAATTAGCAATGCTTGCTGGTACACGACCAGATATAATTAAATTAGCGCCAATCATCAAGGAATGTCTTAGGAGAAATATTAGCTTCAAGCTGATCTATTCTAATCAGCATTATTCTTCATATCTAAGTTCAATATTCTTCGAAGAGTTATCTCTTCCAATGCCCGATTATTTTATTGATAATTCATTGCCAACAAATAAACAAAAAGAAGAGCTAGCAAAAACTTTAAAAGATCAAGAGATAGACTATTTTATGGTTCACGGGGATACCAATACTGCCTTGATTGGAGCGATGGCGGCATGTAAGACGAATGTTAAAATAATTCATGTGGAAGCAGGTCTTAGATCATTTGACCTAAATATGATTGAAGAAAAAAATCGTATTATTATTGATCATCTTTCAAATATTCATTTTACAGTTACTTCCGTTCAAAATAAAAACTTACTTAATGAAAATATAAGTAATAAAAGTATTCATGCCGTAGGAAATACTATTGTGGATGCGGTTTATGACTTTTTACCAGAGGCCAGAAGAAAAAGTTCAATCCTAGATAAATTAAAAATTAAAGATTCCTCTTATTATTTGTTCACATCTCATCGTGCATCAAATGTTGATGGTCGAAATGAACTTATTGAAACATTAAAGTTAGTTGAAAGTTTGTCTGAAACTACTGTTTGGCCAATTCATCCCAGAACATCAAAAAGAATTGAAGATTATAAATTATCCATTCCTGAAAATGTTATTATATTGGAACCCATTGGTTACTTTGACTTTTTAATCGTTTTGGAAAATGCAAAACTAGTTATAACTGATTCTGGAGGAGTCCAGGAAGAGGCATACTTATTAAAAACTCCATGTATGACAATTAGGAATTCAACAGAAAGACCGGAAACTTTAGCAGGCGATGCCAATGTTTTGGTTGGTAGAGATATCGAGGTGCTACAAAAATACCAGTCAAGAAATGTACATTATTATCCGGACTGTATTGGAGATGGCAGAACTGCCCAAAAAATAATTGAAATACTCTTTTCGTATGAATAATATTAGTCCCTTATAGAAGTCAGTCGATTGACAAGGGAGTAGGGGAGAATTAACATTTTTCTATGTCTATTGTTAATTTAAGAACATATAAAGAAAATTTAGATAGGGACAGTGCAATCTTTAAGAACTGCGATCCTTATCCTTGTATTACTCTCGATAATTTTGTAGATGAGAAATTTCTTTCTGGAATAGGAGATGAGATTAGAGCATTGGCATCAACTAAGAACAGTATCTTCAATCCTTTTATACATTATAATGCAAAAGTTTGGGGAACAATTAAAAGAGTTGGTTTCTCTGACAGGATGAATACAATTGTTGATTCATTTCAAACTCCTGAATTTATGGAGTATTTAGAAAACTTAACAGGAGTTAAGAATCTTATTGCTGATAAAGATGTTGTAACCGGTGGATATGTAATCCATAAAAAAAATGGTTTTGTAAATCTCCATGTTGACCATAGAACTCATCCTTATGAAAAAAAGTGGGACCGAAAAGTATTATTGCTTTTTTATTTAAATGATAATTATAAAGATGAATATAAAGGGGGGCTTGAAGTATGGGATGAAGATGCCAAAGAAAGAATCTCTCTGATCGCCCCATTATTAAATAGATGTGTGATTCAAGAAATTGATGATGGTTTTATACATGGATTACCAGACAAGATGAATTTCCCAGAGGGCGATTGTCGAAAAGCTTTAGTGTTATGGTATTTTGTGGAAAGAGAAAACGAAATGCCATTAAGGGTTACAAAATATTTTCCAGTTCCATCAGATCCATTTTTTAAGAGGATGATGATTTTAGGCGAAAATACTTTATTATATCTTCATTATGTTTATAAAAGATTATTTGGCCTTGATGATGGAGCCTATATTAAATTACAAAAACTATTTCGAAAATAATCTTAATTATCAAAATTATTTCTAGCTGCAATTCTTTGTTTCTTAGCGATTAAAAAACTTTTTGCAGCTTGATAAATGAGGTTTTCAAGCATTGTTATAGGGGTCTTACTAATCAGACGGTAGATTACAGAAACTATTCTCCATGGTCGGATTAAAAATTGCAAACTATAAAATAATGACATTCCTCCAAGAACTAATAATTGTAATTGTTTATTTGATATATACTGACTATAAGACTTCATGCCTTTTACCTTATTAAAAATATTCGTTGTTAACCACATTTCATACTCTTTAGAGCTTTTATCTATTTTTCCATTTCTGTGGAGTTGACTATGTAGTTCTGAACCAGGGTAGGGAACGAAAGGGAAGCAGGCCACATCGTGAATACCTAGAACTGCTAACTTGATAATGTATTTAATATTGGAATAAACTTGCTCTTTATCTTGATCGGGAAAACCAAAAATTAATGTCGCCTTAACCTTGAGCTTTACTTTTAAGGCAATTCTCATGGACTCATTCATTTTGTCTAAATTGATGTCTTTCTTAATATTCCTAAGAGTGGTTTGACTACCACTTTCAGGAGCATAATTCATTCTCTCAAGACCAGAATTTTTGAGATAGGTTAGAACTTCCTCATCAATGACTTCACTTCTTGTACCAGAAGGTAATGCCCAAGTAATATCAAAATTATGTTTAATGAGCTCCTTGCAAAATTCTAGAATCCATTGTTTATTAACAATTATAGTGAGATCACAAAAATCAAAATGTTGAATATTGTAAGTTTCAATGTAATAGGAAATTTCTTTAATCACATCTTTAGCCGGACGACAATACCAACTTGTTCCATACATGTTTAAATTTGTGCAAAATGTACACTGATATGGACAACCCCTAGATGCTAGAATTGGCATAACTCTTCTATTGTAAGTTGATTGTCCAAGACCTGAAGACAAATAATTTTCAATAGGGATATCAGACCAATCGGGCCAAGGTAGATCATCTATATTGAGTATACGATTATTATTTCCATTAATATTATAATTATTGTTATCTGTTCTCCAAATTAATCCTGGAACACTTTTATAATTTTGATCACCTTCTAATTCTTTTAAAAGTTGATAAAGCTTATCTTCACCTTCTCCTTCAATCAAAAAATCAAGTTCTGGTGTGGTATCCATAATATATAAAGCATCTGCGGTTGCAGCTTCTCCGCCGCAGACTATAGAGATATCTTTAAATTCATTTTTGATAAGTTCAATAAGCTTTCTACAAACAGGCCATTCGTTAGAGAACATGACCGACAATCCAATAATGTCTGTGTTCTTAGGTATCTTTGAGATGATATCTAAGAATGATAATCCTGTAACGATTAAATCTATATCAGGAATTTTGAAAATATTGTTAAGATTTTCTCCTATGGAATCAATAATTTTAACATTATAGTTTTTGCTTTTTAAGTATCCTGCGATATAGGCAATACCTATAGGAGGAACACCACTTTGAGTTGTAAAACTATCTAGCGGCATGGCCATGGCAGGTTTTATTAAAGTTATATGCATAGTATTCCTATCATTGGATATTAACCGAAAAATCTTTTCCACGATAAATTTCTGAATTAAGAATAACACCTATTACATCTGTTAGGTCACCATTTTTTTTTAACACACGCCCAGCCTCCTCTAAAAGATTTCTAATATAGAGCTCTTGCTTTGTTAGATTTTTATCAATAAAAAGATTCATATTTACATTTATTCCAGTAAGAAAGTTAAGATATTTTTTAGCAGTACAAAGATAAACATCATCTGTCTCTAATAATGCAGATCCAAGATCATCCAGCGTTTTGATGTTTTTGTTAATGAAGTTGCCTCTTATATCTTGATAAATGAACTTACCATGGGCTGGACGCAAGTGAAATAATTCATCTTTATCTGGAAATTTATCTGCATTTTTTAAAGAAGTATTTGATTGATAAAATTTTAAGTGTGTAGAGTGGATCATTCCATCTCCACCAGCATCAGCGGAAAGGGATTGTTCAACATTTCTTACTAAATAGCTCATGGGATCCATGGTAATATGACAACTCATACATGATTTATTTTTCCGAAAGGGAAGATTTGAATTGAGGTTAACAAATATTTCTGATTTGGTGATTGGTACGACAGGTAAATCTCTACAGAGAAACTCTTTTATTACTGATTTTGCCCATATGCGGGGTTGTATTCTGCCCCCATCCATACTGCGGCCAAGTTCTTGGCCTAAATTCAAATTGATATAAACTTCACTACCTAGCACACCTCCGCCCAGGCCAAGATGAATATCCTTATTCACAATTTGTTCAACTGCCGGTTTGATTTCTTTTTGATTATCTTTAGAATTAACCAGTATCTTAACAACATCTCTCTTAACTGGAATTGCTTTAACTCCGATTAATTCTCCAGTAGGAACCCGTTTAGGATTCCATGTCTTGTATTCTTTTCCATTTTCACTGAGCCCGTAAACAAAACGATAATCTTTTATTTTATAACGTTTTTCATTTTTAAATTTGTAGAGTAGGAACTCTGGTTCAACTTTAGACTCACGAATTCCTTCAAAACTTCTTTTTCCCTTAAATATATCGCGAAATGTAAATTCCTTGTCTAATAAACTCTTGGTGAAAAAATAGCCCATCGATCCAGGATCAAGAATTTCAAAAGTTCCCCAGGTGCTCATCGCAACAAAGAAATTCCATTCATTAAACCAATTATTATGAACTTTTTGAAATGTGAGAAGAGTTTGCTTTGAAAATGTATTTTTATTCTTGAGCATTCCCTTGATGCTCAGGTGAGAATTCTCAAGGATTTGAAGGCAGGCCTGGGTGGAAGTAATGTTCTTTAATTTTAAATTCTCGTAGATTTTTGGATTAGATTCTATCCCAGTATAATTTGTTAATTGTAATGAGCATCTATTAAATAACTCTAATTCAGTTAATGGATTATTTGCATTGACTAAAATTTTTGACGAGGATTGAGTAGAAAGATTTAAATTAAGTATCCAAGATTTTATCATTTCTATTTCTTTCTTAGATAATGAATCCTTCGGAGGCATGTTTTCGGGGCCATTTGTATGACTATTTTTAAGAAATCGGTAAAGAATTGATTTTTCCGGAACACCTGCCTTAACATATTCCATTTGTACTAAATATTGATCACTTTTTTCTAAATATGAATGGCAAGAGACACATTTTTCCTGAAAAACATCTTTGGCATTTTTGGGATTATAATTTGAGAAATAAGATTTTTCGCAGGAACAAATTAATAATAAGAATAAAAAAATAGAAGTAAATTTCAAATTCTTTGCCAACCTTTCGAGATACAGACTTCAACTATAAGGTCTTTTATATTGCTAGATTTCATCGAATAATCTCTATCTTTGTAAAAGATCTTTATAATAGATTTAGTGACTTGGTCTTTCTTAAGGGTTTTGATTTGATATTCTTTTAAAAAGTAATTATATGTACTTTTGTCTTCAACTAATGAAATACATGTTTTTAACATTAATGCCTGTCTTATTTTATTTAATTTAGCATTCATAGAAATTTTATTTCCATTGAGTCCACTGTAGCATTGACTCAGTGGGTAATAATTAACAGCTTGACCATTAATGTTTTGATAGACTTGTCCGTAGATATCACAGGCACCATAAAAGATTGAGGGCCTTTTCATGATATATTTTTTAATGAATTTGTTACTCTCTGGACCAAAATGTTTCATCAATACATTGCTTAGTTGGAATCTATTCAAATAGATTTTACTTCTACTTATATGCTGGTCAGCCGAAATTACGAATGAACTGTGCAAAAGAATTAAAAATATTTTAAGAATCAATGTTTTTTGCCTCGTCAATAAGTGTATTTATTTTACCACTTTTCATCTCAAATAGGGGCTTGTCGTTTTGAGATGGGCTTTTGATGTTTAGGACGTTCGAAATCGATGATGCTATGTTGCCATAGACTAATGGACGATTTCCATTTTCTTTTATTGGTGCCCCTTGCCCCCATGTACCATTATCCTTATAGTAGCTTTCGCCAGGGCTTTTGGTATAAATATTGCCAATAACTTTTAGGCCCTTAATAGATCCGGAATAAAAACTACTAATATGTCCATTCCATCCATGTTCACTTCCAGAACAATCTGGCCTTGGGTCTCTATCAAATTCTGATGCAATATGAATTAATGTTTTATCAAATAGGCTATTTTTTTCTAAAATTTGTTTGAATTCCAATAAGCATCCAGAAATTGCTTTAAATAATGCCTGAGTAAGAAATAAATTTGGCATAAGGCCGGTGTCATGACTGTCTGGTTGAAAAGAATGCTTAACATTATTACCACTCAACATCTTACTTTTTTGGGAATAGAAAAACTGTGTGCTTCCATTTTTTAAAAACTCA
>JABGXW010000160.1 GCA_018675575.1 Bacteriovoracaceae bacterium
AGTATCCCCGGTGGCAAGGTAGTCGTAACTATTCAAATGTTAAAGAGCTAAATGCTTAAGCTGGCTGACTTAAGCAAAATACCATTTTAATTCAATTAATTTTAGAGGTGTCTGCTGACGCTAGAGTTGAAATCAAATTTCTTCGTTCAATTCTTTTGCATATTCAAAGGGCGTAATGAGGTTCTTTCCATTCCAATGCCTTCTGGCCATATCTGATAGATACTTCCGAGGGTTGAGCTTAATTAGCTTACAAGATTCTATGATGGTGTAAAAGAACATTTATGTTGAGTAAGTTATTATGTGTAAAAAATGATAATACACTATGAGATTAGGATGAAATTCCTTTGTAACTTCACATAATAATTATAATATTTCTTTAATAATGATTGAGATACCGGCAACAAGAACAAACCATCCAAACAAAGGTTTTAGTTTTTTATTACTTATTTTATTGCTTAAATAAGTACCGATAAATACTCCAAGAATACCAACACCTGTAAATTTGAGCAAAAATACCCAATCAATTGCGGTGCCACTAATTAGGTCACTCGAAAAACCAAACAATGAGTTAATTGAAATAACGAAAAGAGATGTTCCCACCGCTTTCTTCATCTCAAGCCCAGCTAAAAAGACTAATCCTGGAATAATTAAAAATCCTCCCCCGGCGCCTACAAAACCAGTGACAGCTCCAACAAATAATCCTTGTAGAATAAATAGAATTAGCTTTTTTGGTTTAGCATTAGCTGAGTCCTTTTTTCCTCTTATCATTGCGAAAGAAGCCCCAAGCATTACGATAGAAAAAACTAACATTACTAAATTATCTTTAGAGAACTCAAAAATATTAAATATTTCGAAGGTATCAGGGATGCTTGGCAAAAGTATTTGTCGTACCAAATATATACTTAGAAAAGCGGAAACAGCAAAAATGCCCCCAACTTTATATTCGATCAGCCCTTTTTTTACATAACTAGAGGCACCTATTGCAGCTGATACACCAACAATAAAAAGTGAATAACTTGTAGCAACAGTGGCCGGAATTGAAAATAGATAAGTTATTATAGGAACTGTTAAAATTGAGCCACCACCTCCTAGAAGTCCTAATACTACTCCCATAAAAATTCCTGAAATATACCCTAAAGCAAGCATAATAACCTCCAATCTAGCTTTTTTGTGTCTTCCCACAGTTGAGATTTGCGGGAACTGCGGTATGAATATGCTTCGGTTCCGCTAGTTTCAAATCTTTCATAGTCTGTACATATTCTTCTTCTGTTATTCCTGATTTTATTCGAGGATTATAGTTTTTCTCTTCTCCAACGGTTGATACTGTGTGGCCATTATAATCATGCCCAGGATAAACCATCGTTTCATCTGGCAGGTTAAAAATCTTTTTTTGAATACTGTTAAACATTTCTTTACTATTACCCTGTTGAAAGTCTGTTCTTCCAGTTCCTCTGATAAGTAAACTATCTCCAGTGAAAATTTTATCTTCCACTAAATAACTCATGCATCCATCTGTATGACCTGGAGTTTTTATTCCTGTTATTTCAAATTCTCCCAAGAAAAGTTTTTCATAGTCATTCAAGCCGATATTGTTACAAGTGACATTAGCATCAACATTCAAGACAGTCTGGGCATCAGTTTTATCTCTTAATTCATTTGAGGCAGTGATATGGTCTGCATGTACATGTGTATCCATAATGTATTTTAGTTTTAGATCGAGTTCTTTCAATAGCTTTAAGTCTCTATTTATATTTTCCTTAACCGGATCAATTAAAACAGCTTCCTTCGTCTGAGGGTCTGCGAGTAGATAGGTGTAAGTTGAGCTTTCTTTATCAAAAAGTTGTTTGAAAATTAGTTTTTGTGTTTTCATGACATTTCCTTTTTCGTATAAGTTTTTTAGTTTTATTGCTGACAGTTATTCCAAGGCATTTGCCTTAATAATGCTGCAAGTCCACAGGTGCCTGTGATTCCAGCAAAAGTTAATCCTGCCCCAATAAATGCGGAAATAAACCAAAAATTTGGATTTACAAAAGTTCCTAAAACTCCTCCTCCAATTATTAATGATCCGGCAGCTATTTGAACCTGTCTCATAATCGAAATCGGACCATTATTTAGAGCGACTACTTTTTTACCTTCTTTTTGCCAACCCTTGATTCCGTCGGGATAGACTTCGTAGTTTTCTAAGCTAAGATTTGACATATTTTTGATATGGTCAAATGCCATCGCGGCTCTTTTTCCTGATAAACACATAACGATTATTTTTTTATCTCCAAGGTTTTCCAGTAATGGTGGAGCATCTTGAGGAAAACTCGATAAGGGTAGGTTTATTGCCCCTGAAACATGCTCGTTTTTAAATTCATCTTTCTCTCGTACGTCGATAATTACCTTTTCCATTATATTCTCCTTTCGTGTTAGAATATTATAAAATTATAACATTCTGGTTAAAAAAAACTAAACGCTAAATATTAAATGAAGAGACTTAATTAACTTTTCAACTTTTGGATCGGTGAGCTTATAGTAAGTAAAATTGCCTTCTCTGTTCGAGTCAACAAGTCCTTCTCTCTTCATTCTCTTTAAAAATTGTGAAGTATATGAATTAGATAAATTACATAGCTCATGCAACTCGCTTACAGTCTTTTCACCCTCAGAAAGGTGGCATAGGATCATTAGTCTTTGCTTGTGCGCCAGTGCCTTTAAAATCTCTACTACCTCATCGCAATTTTTATCCATCTCGCTAATCTTCATAATTCCTCATCGGTTAATATATTTATAATATTATAAAATTGTAAATATGTCAACAAGAGAAATCTGCCAGAACTAATTCCTAGTTATTACAGTGAGTTAAGCCGTTTAAAGGACGTACTCAATAATATTTATTTTTGAGTACTATTGGTCTAGAGACCTTCAAGCCAAGTAATCACGTTATTATTTTTCCTAAGAAATTTTTTCAAATCAGACTGAATATTTGGCTGACATTTCTTAAGAGCATTTCTTTTCATCTCCAAATCAATTTCAACGTAGCCATGGGTGGTAGAAATATCTACATGCCCAAGCCAACTCTTAATTACGTTTAGATCTACTCCTGATTGAAGGAGATGCATAGCTGTTGAATGACGAAATGTATGTGGTCCAATATTTTTATCCTTTATGCTTGGATCAATGTTCTCTGCTAATCGAACATATTTATTTAAGATATATCGAATACCATATCGGCTTAATTTTTCTCCAGAACGGTTAGTAAAAAGAAATGAAGTGGAATCAATCTCATACGTTATATTAAGGTAATTTTTCAAAACCTCTTGAGTCGATTTCCATAATGGAACCTGTCGGGTTTTCTTTCCTTTTCCCGTAAGTGTTAATAAAGGTGGATTTTCTAATCTGAGGTTTGATATTCTCAGGTCACAAACTTCTTGGACCCTAGCCCCTGTATTGTATAGTAAAGTTAAGAGAGCAAAATCTCTGATTCCACTTTTTCCATTCTTCTCTGCACATGCCAATATTGTATTTAAT
>JABGXW010000161.1 GCA_018675575.1 Bacteriovoracaceae bacterium
CCACTTTGCAACACTCCAGATCGTATCTTCTATGTAGGGACCTTTTAATAATTTACTCATACCCGTATTAATATTTTTTTCAATTTCTAATTCTTCGATATCTTTCACTTCTAGCAAATTGTATGTTTTCAGCTGTTCTTCGTTATATCTAATAATTATAATAAGCTTATTCTCATTATTTATTAAGAATATATAGATATTATTCCTCATGTTTGTAATATCAGTAGTCTATAAGTTCAGCAATTCGTAGCATATAGATAGCAGCTGTCCGAAAAAAATTTTAAGTACAAGTAGTTAAAGTTGCTTTTTAAAATATAAGTAGTTTGGGTTCTGTCATATCTTCCATGGCATATTTGATCCCTTCCCTACCAAGACCTGAGTTTTTAATGCCACCGTAGGGCATATGATCAATTCTAAAACCCGGGATCATTCCAATTAACACCGCTCCAGCTTCAATAGTCTCAAAGGCCAGTTTCATGCGATTAATATTCTCAGTGAATATTCCAGTCTGGAGGCCATAAGAAGATTGGTTTATTTTTGTGAGCCCTTGCTCAAAGTTCTTAACTTCTTCAATAATAGCAACAGGTCCAAAAACTTCTTCATGTCCCAATTTACAGTTTCTTGGAACGTTTTCTAAGAGTGTAGGCCGATAGATATTATGTTCCATATCAAAAACGGCACCACCTACTAAACAATCTGCTCCCAATGATTCAGCTTCATCTATCCAAGAAGAAATCCGATCTAAATGAAAGCTATTTATCATTGGCCCGACTTCATTTTCTTCAATAAGTGGATTGCCTATTTTTAATTTTTTAATTTCATTAATTAACAATTTTTTAAATTTTGAATAAATAGACGATACACAAAATATACGTTGGGTTGAAATGCATATTTGACCTGCATACATGTAGGCTCCTTTTACAATTTGAGGCGTGATTTTTTCTAAATCTGCAGATTCATCAACAAGTACTGCTGCATCTCCTCCCAATTCAAGAATACATTTTTTGTTTTTAGATAATGCTTTTAGTTTCCACCCGACGTATGCAGATCCTGTAAATGACAATAGTTTTAACCTTCCGTCTTCTATCATTTTCTGAGCAATATGATCTTCAGCGAGTACTACATTGAATGAGCCATCTGGAAATCCAACTTCTCTCACAAGTTCTGCTAACGCCAAAGCTGAAAATGGTGTGAGCGGGGAAGGTTTTAGAAGGACAGAGCAACCAACTGCTAATGCAGGTGCAAGCTTATGCATCACTAAATTCAATGGAAAATTAAATGGGGAAATTGCAGCTATAGGCCCTACTGGAAATCGTCTAGTAAAGGCTTGTTTTCCTACTCCACCATCAAAATCCATAGGTATTTGTTCACCTGAGAAAGTTCGGCTGAGGTCAATGGCATGGTCTAATGTTGAGATTGTTCGTAATACTTCTGCTCTTGCGTATTCAATCGGTTTACCTGCTTCCGCACAAATTAAAAAAGCAAACTCCTCTGCACGTTCACCTAAAAGTTTTTGTAATGTTTGAAGACAGTCTCTTCTCTCCCCAGTATTTAGGCTTCGAAGAGAGTTAAAACCTTCAACAGCACTCTCAATCGCAACTTCCATTTGATAGCAATCGAGATAAGAAACAGTTTCTATAATAGACTGGTCAAATTTATCTAAAACATCAAAAGTTGATTGCTTACCTTCACAAAACTTATTGTGAATAAGAGATGAGTTTCGCACTAATGATTTATATCTATCCATTTGACACGGCCCTAGGTTAATACTCCTTGCGTTAATGAGAGTAATGCTTTTCAATAATCATTAAATTGACTATCTATAAGATAAACTAAAATTAACAATAAGCGGAGATATTTATGAGCACTGGCCAAAACTTTAATCCCCTTAATATTCCTCAAAAATTAGCACCTACCCCCCTCCAAGATCTTAAGTATAAAGTTCAAGTCAAAAATAAAAAATCCGGGACTGATGAAGACTTAGCAGATCCAAATATCACAAGAGCATTAGTTGCCTTAATGAATCAACATGCAGTCATCGGTGGTGCCGCTGCACATTGGGGAGGTCCGGCAGCATTTGCAGAAATATCTTCTTCAATTCATAGCATCATGTTCAAAGAAAAGTCCGTACCATGGCATAAGAAATTTAATTTCGTTAATGATGCAGGTCATACAGAAAATGGAATCTATGCCGTACGCGCTAACTATAGTTTTGATAATTTAACCTTCAGTGATTTACGAAAATTTAGATCTATTGAAAGTAAACTCACAGGTCACGGTGAATCTCATCTCAATCCAGAAGGTGTGTTTATCTCTAATGGGCCACTAGGTTCGGGATTACCTCAGGCTCAAGGATTATCTCTTGGCGACAAAATACTTGGAAATGATCGAATTACTGTTTGTTTGATTTCTGATGGAGCTAGTATGGAAGGAGAGGCTAAAGAGTCTTTTGCCTCCATCCCAGGTTTGGCCGCTAAAGATAAAATGAACCCTTTTTTAATGATTGTTTCTGATAATAATACAAAACTTTCAGGTAGAATTGATGGAGACAGCTTCAGCATGAACCCTACTTTTGAATCTTTAAAAGTTTTAGGTTGGAATATAATCACTTGTGAAAACGGAAATTCTTTAGAATGTGTTCATAATAAAATTTTAGATGGTTTAGAAAAAGCAAAAGAAAATCCTCAATTACCAGTCTGTGTTTGGACCAAAACAGTAAAAGGTTACGGTGTAGAAGCTACTGCTAAAAGTTCAAATGGTGGTCATGGTTATCCATTAAAAGCTTATGATGATAAATTACCTGCCTTCATAGATGAAATTTTCTCTGGCAATACTCCTGAAGAGTTTTCAGCCTGGGCAAATGAGATCTTATCTTCAAAACCTACACAAACTGAAAAAAAAACTAGCGAAATTCCAAATGAAAAAGTTCAACCAGGGTTTACGCGCGCTGCTATCAAAGCAGTTAAAGCAGGACTTCCTGTTTTTTCTGTAAGTTCTGACTTACAGGGCTCTACAGGTATAGCAGGATTTCAAAAAGAATATCCAGATCACTTCCTTGATGTAGGAGTTCAAGAAGCTAACATGGTTTCAACTGCAGTAGGTCTCTCTAAGCAAGGCTTTATTCCCATAGTGGATACCTTTGCACAATTTGGTGTCACTAAAGGAAATTTACCGTTAATGATGTCGGCACTAACTCAAGGTCCCGTCATAGCATTATTTAGTCATACAGGTTTTCAAGATGCAGCCGATGGAGCTAGCCATCAAGCGACAACATACATGGCAGCAGTATCCTCTATTCCCAATACTACCGTCATCAATGTCACCTGTTCTGCGGAAGCTGAGGCCTACATGACCATGGCCATAGAAAGCTTTAAAGCAGCATACGATAATGGTAAAACTCCTAATTCCGTTATCTTTTTCTTTGGCAGAGAAAATCATCCCGCTTATTTTGTTAAAGGTTTCAATTATAAGTGGGGTGCTGCTCAAATTCTTATTGAAGGCACTGATGGTGTTATAGTTGCTGCGGGTCCCATGATTCCTAAGGCATTGGCCGCACAGGAATTGCTCAAAGAACAAGGAAAAAATTTAACAGTTATTAATTCTCCTTTTATAAATAGACCTGATACAAAAGTAATTGGCGAATTGCTAAGGTCTAATCAAAGTAAACTAATTACTTTAGAAGATCATCAAATAATTGGTGGTTTGGGTGCACAGCTTATCCATGCACTTAAGATTGACGGGTATAGCTTCAAAGTAAAATCCTTAGGAATTCCAGGTAAGTTTGGCCAATCAGCTTACAAAGCTGATCACCTCTATGATGTTTATGGCCTATCTCCTGAGGGGGTAGTCAAGGCATTTAAAGAACTTTCTCAACAATAGTACCGTCTAAGCACGGTAGCAAATTGGCACCACCACTAATTTTTTATCACCTAAATTAGCTGAAATTTAATTTATAAGGGAAATCAGATAGATTTCAGAGTCAAACTGACCATAAATCTTGGCCCCAAAATTGCTGATTAGATAGTGAATCGATGTATAAAAGAGACAGTATCATGAAATCAAAAAAAGTTGATAAAACATTACGTTATTTAAAGCATGTGCCTATGGTGTTTTTAGCATTAACTTTTATCATTATGGTTTTATTAATGAATTCTAATGCTTCAGATTATATTAAGTATTAAAAGTCACCCCAGTCACATTGTAAACAAATCAGTCCTATTTCTCTCCACATTTTCACAACTGAAAGTCGATCATCTAGAACAAAGAGGACATTTTTTTGAGGTTCAATAACTCTCTTATAAATTTCATTTTTTATAATATGATCTTCCCTATGATCAGTTACTTCACGCATATGGAGGGTATCATATTGTATTTTATTTTTTTCCAACCAAGTACAAGTTTGATCTCTGTAACTATTATCCCTCCCGGTTAAAAATATGATTTCATAGCCAGAGTTTTTCATAGAAAGAATTAGTTCAAAACACCATAGATAAATTCCATCATGGGCCATTCCTTCATTAAATAATTTCCAATCTTTTTCTTTTTTTTGAACATGATGAACCCTGTGGTCGACATTGCACAGAGTTCCATCGAGGTCGACAATAATTGCTTTTTGTTTTGCTACAGACATTTTATATTTTTTGTTCTAAATTATTTAAAATTTGTGTTCTAACTTTTTCTGAGTTATATTCTCCAGGTTTGATAGGCTTCCCTATAATAACTTTTACTTTTCTTCTAAATCCTTGTGGTAATTTAAATAAAAGTTTTCCCCTTTCAAAAGAAAAGATTGATCCCCATAATCCCACTAACGAGATTGGAACAATACTAACGGGGTCTCTTTGAATAATTTTCATGATTCCTGGTTGGAATCTTTTCATTTCTCCATCACGAGTAACCCAACCTTCAGGGAACAAGCCTAAACAATCTCCAGATTGAATACTAGCAGAAATATTATCAAATGCTTTCTTAAGTAGTTCTTCGCTTTCTTTTCTTGTTGCAATAGGTATCAGACTTGCCTGAGCAAACCAAAACTTATATATCGGCATAGAGTAGAATTTGTTATCAATAATAAATCTAACAGGTCTTGGGCTTACAGCATAGATGAACCACCAATCAATATATGTTACATGATTTGAACAAATAATGAGGGGGCCCTTTTCAGGAATATTTTCTTTTCCAATGACTTCCATGTTATAAAATACATTTGAAAAAATCCAAAACCAAAAACGAACTGTCGTCTCACTATTAATATAATAAACAATAAATGAAAAAGCGGCATTAACTCCTGCAAGAATTCCAAATTGAACAGGAACTGATATTTTCATAGAATGCATGGCCATAATCAAAATAGATGCAGTCACCATAAAAAATGCATTAATAATATTGTTACCAGAAATTATTCTTGATAGCTCCGAGGATTCTGAAGCCTCTTGGACATAAGTCATCTGAGGAATAATATACATTCCTCCAAAACTGGATACGAAAAATAAATCGACAAATATTCTAAAAGATCCTTCAAGAGCAAAGAAGTCGGAGAGCCCTAGCAACGTATCTCCATTGGGTATATAAGACCATCCCGCCCCAGTAAGAGACATGTCAAACATGGCAACACTCATAAAAAGTCCCGCAGGAGCAACCATTCCTAATTCAACTTTTCCTCTAGAAAGCAAGTTGGTCATTACTGATCCAACACCCATTCCTACAGTAAAGGTTCCTAATAAAACAGTTCCTACAACTGCATCCCCACCTAAAATATCTTTACAAAGAATAGGAAGAAGAGAAAGAATTCCTGCTCCCAAAAACCAAAACCAAGAAACTCCCATAATTGTTCGGAATACATCCTTTTTCTTATACACTAATTTTAAAATATCCCAAGACGGTTTAAATAATGTGTAATTTATTTCTACCTCTCTGTTTGCATTATTTACTTTTTTAAATGGCAATGAAGTAAGAATACCTATTGCTGAAAGAAGAATTAATCCAATACCTATCGGTAAGCTTGGTGAATCTAAATTTGCAAAGGTTCCACCAATTAATGTACCGACCAAAATGGCAAGAAATGTTCCTCCCCCGATATAGGCATTAGCGGGAACTAATTCTTCTGATTTCACGATATGCGGAATAATTCCATATTTAAGAGGGCCAAAGAAAGCTGATTGTGTTCCCATTAAAAAAAGAACGACCATTAACATCATATAGTTTTCTGTATAAAATCCAAATGAGGCCACTAGCATTATAATGAGTTCGGTAATTTTTGTTATTTTAATAATAGTAGATTTTTCGTATCTATCTGCAATCTGTCCTGCTGTTGCTGAAAATAAAAAGAAGGGAAGAATAAAAATACCTCCTGCCATTGCAACGAGCAGTCCTGCATTAAGGCCCATCAAAGTTATAGATTTATATGTGATGAGCATTACTAAAGCATTCTTGAAGAAGTTATCATTTAACGCACCCAAAAACTGGGTCCAAAATAACGGCCAAAATCTTCTTTCTAGTATTAATGCTTTCAAGAACTTTCTCTCTTTTAAATTTAAAAAATATGCAATAAGTCTACTGTGAAATTTACCTCAAGACTATTTTCTTTACGTGACCACGCGAGTCACAATCGGATAAGATTTTGATTTTTTGGTTCAAAAATATTAGATTGTTCCTATGGTTACACTTTATCACTACATTCATTGTCCTTTTTGTGTACGGGTTAGACTTGCATTAGGATTTTTAAAGATAAATTATCAATCTAAGGTTCTTCCCTATCACGATGAAAAAACACCTTTAGCATTAACTAATATCAAAATGCTTCCAATTATTACAAAAGCTGATGGGACTCATATGAATGAGAGCCTTGATATTATTCAAAATCTTGATGCTAATGATATTTTGTCCTTTAAACATTTAAATGCTCAAACAATTGAATCTCTTGGCAAAATGTTAAACTCCCTTGGCTCACCAATACATAGTCTTTGTATGCCTTACTGGGTGTATACAAAAGAATTCGATGAAAAATCTAGACATTACTTTCAATCAAAAAAAGAAAAGAAGAGGGGATTATTTAGAAATCTCATCTTAAACAAAGATAAATATTTAAATCAATTAATTCCACTTTTAGAAGAAGTAGAAAACAAACTTATTCCTTATTATGAGTCTGAACGCCTTTCGATTAAAGATATTATGCTTGCTTCGCATTTATGGGGACTTTATATATTTCCAGAATTTCAATTCTCAATTAAGATTAATACTTACCTTCAAGAAATTAAGAAGCAATGCCAATTTGAATATCACGAAGACTTTTGGTCAGAAAATTAATATTTTCATTCCCATTAAAAAGAATATAAAGCTTAAGATGAGATACCTAGAGGGGAGCTTTTTATTTACAATACATTCAAAAGCGTTTGAAAATATTGTGCCAGTAATTGCTATCCCTGATAAAGAAGCAAGGTGGGCCTCTTTTACTGCCATTAGATAAAACATTAAAGATAAATAAGTACCAAATAAACAACCGATCAAGACAATTGATCTTCCTTTTAGATCTAAGGACTTAAACCGTTCTAACACATGAATCGGAGAGAAATAGCTTATCATGAGATAGATTGTCACTGCTCCTAAGCATCGATAGAAGTTTCCTTCCATCGCAACAAGACTAGGAGCATGATCAAAAATATATCGAGTCATCACTACTCCGCACGCATCAAGAGTCATCCCCACTCCTGCGATACAAATCCCGGCCATTTGCCAAGAACCTGATTTTTTAAAAGACTCAATAGAAAATGTTGCAAGACAAAGTATGAAAAAGAAAATAGCACTTAGTTTCTGCATGTCCATTTCTTGATCAAATAATAGATAACCAAATCCTCCAAGAATTAAGGGTTGAAAGCCAAATATAATGAGAGTTCTACCTGGTCCCATATCGCTAAAAGCTTTTAATAAAAAGATATCTCCAACTCCTAATCCAATTGCACCAGAAAGTAATAATAGACAGATATATTTGAGAGGAATTTCATGCCACTGTTGTAGAATCGTAAGAGTTAGTCCAAATGCAAATAATGCAATTGTTGCTTTAACAAAGTTCATCCAGGATGGTGAAAACTTTCGAGAATAGTTTGTGTAGACTTGAGAACCAACGGCAAAAAAAAGATTTGCTGCTACTGCATAAAAATATATTTTATTATCCATTAAATTATATGCTTTTAATTTATTCCTAATTTATTATAAAGTGATTTTAGCACCCATAATGGTCCAATTAAAAGAAAAGATAAGTCCTTAAGAAAAGAAGGCTTTTTGCCTTCTATTTTATGGCCTATAATCTGAAGAATCCAGGAGCATATGAAAATAACAATCATTATGTTTAACAACAATTCCGGGAGGTTTAAAGAAAGATAAATTATAGCTAAATACATTGGGATGATCATGAGGAGCATTCCAAAAAACATTTTAAGACTTAACCTTGCATAAAAAACCAAACAAAAAAGTCCAAATATAGAAGACCAGTTCATAAATTTGAATTGTGAAAAAAGCTCAGGAGTTGGAATTAACCACATCAATCCAAGGAGTGAAAACATGATTAATGGAACACAGATTTTGTGGATAATTTGATTTATTGGATTGCAATGTGAGACTGCATACTCCCTCATCCACTCGTCAAGAGTTTTCATTGTCCGTCCTTTTTAATTGGTTAATTAACATTAGTTCTATGTGATACATAAGACAAATTTTTTTCACAGTATAGCAAGAAATATGTACTTAGAATATTTTGCCGTGACGAGCTACAAACGCTTTAACACACTAATATTACGATACTTTAAGCCGTCTTGTCTCAGTGAATGACGAATTTATTGGGGTCACCATTTGACACGTTTAGATAATAAACGTTTCCTTATATTATAAAAAATTTATTATCCCGATAATTTCAGATAACAGGATCAATTCCTTAAAATCTTCGGGAGTACAGTCGGAGAATTCGCCAATGGCAACACGAAGTTACATTCTCGAGGTTAATAGCTTTGACACCCAAGCAAAGTTCGACCTGGCAAGGAACGCCCTATTTAGAGAAGTTTTAGTATTGGACCTTAAATTATCCTCTAACAAAAAGAGATTGACTTTAAAAATCGAAGAAGAAACTTTAAATAAAGTCATTCATATTTTAGATGGATTTGGTCACTCAGTTCGAGTCATTAAACCTGGTCCAGGGGGAGTAGAAGGCCTCTTCTTCTAGAAGGGAATAATATACCCTTAAAGTAAATCCTCTTTTAACTTCAAAAGATTCTATTTTTAACGCCGAAAAGTATAAAAGCACTTTTTTTAAAGGATGTTAAGAATGAACAGAATTGTTTCATTAATTTTGATTTCCCTAATAATCTCTTCAGTTCACGCTGAAGTAGAACAAGTCTCGGTGAAGAACTTCTCATTTCATTATGATGGTAAAAATGGACAAGGATCTTTCTCTGAAATTGGATTGAATACCGATTCTATCGAATTTAATGCTGAAGAATATCACATTGACCTCACAAAGTTTGAGACATATATAACCCTCTCAAAACCAGATACAAAAATAAAACTACAAACAATTGAAGGGGATATGCTCTCATCATTGGGTCAGATAGAAATTGACGGGTTAAATTTAAATCTTATAAAAAATCAAAAGCTCTTCATGTCTCTCGAGAGGGTTCATATTGAAATTGGTGACGGTAGTCATAGCTTTAGTCATGTCAGATTACGATGTTTATCAGGCCAATCACGAAATGGGGATGTTCTAAGTTTTTTATTACCATGTATGAAAAATGGTTTGTTTACTATTCCCGAAATTTTACTTTCTAAAGAAAGTAAAAGCTCAATGATAGAGGCCTTTGATATTGCTACATTTGTTTCAAAATACAGTAATCAAAGTGACAAATTTAATGTGACAGGCCTTGCCCCAAAAAAATTGAAAGAAATTAAGTTAAGTGTCAATAATAATGAGTTCAATTTACGTGCAAAAGTAAAATTATTATTTAACTTAAAGGTTAAAGGTCATGGGAAAATTTATTATCATGCTCAAAATTCAGAAATTGAAGTACAACTTAAAAAATTGAAAGTTGGATACTTAGGTATTACTCACAAGGTTCTTAAAGCTGTTGCAAAGGCCAATTTACAAAATGTCAGAGTTTCTGGTCACTCTATTTTTATTACATTATAGAACACATCACCTAAGAGACTAGAATTACTTATACTCAGTTCATAATAGAGTGAAATTACAAATCTCTTGTAGAATAACAAATAATTTAGTCATTAACTAAACCTTACCGATAGGGTCAATAGTGAATATGAGAACAATTAAGATTATTCAAAGCAGTCTTTGCAACTTCCTGAAGTTATCCTGTCTCATTATTGGTCTTTTGGCCTGTCAATTACTAGAGCAAAAAGTCACTCAAATAACAGGAACAAATTCAAATGGCGGAGGAATCAACAGATTTCAAATCACTCAAAGTAATGGGCTGGTTAATTTTTCTAACCAATACTCCTTTTCAATGTTGGGAAATTGTTCAGAACAAGGATCCATTATCAAAATGATGATAGGTCCCTTAACTAATATGACTTCCTGTAATCAAGGCACATTTGGCTTTACCATTGATTTAAGTGGCGCCAATGATGGCACATTTACTTTCTTTTTTGAAGAGACCGTTACAACGGGAACAAAATACACAACAATATTTACAACGACTAAAGACACCATTATTCCTATTGTAAGTTCTATACCAGATGACGGTGTTCCAGTTAGCTCTAAAACATTGTTTTGGTCCTGTGATAAACTTTGTAATTTTCGTTATGTAGTTAGTACATCAGCTTTTATTGTTCCAACTAATGAATACGGTACGGAGACACAAGTTACAGTCAATACCGGAGTAGAAAGATATTATCTCCATGTTCAAGCAAAAGATGTCGCAGGAAATGAAAGTTTAATTGAAACAGCATACTTTTACATAGATGAAAATCTCCCTGCAGCTATGTCCGCCACAGCCCCTCCTCCGTACCTAGGAGAATCTTCAGTAGAAAAGTTATTAGCTCCGCAAAGTATATCAAGCGATTATCAAGAAGGTATCATAACCTATGGTACTTCTCAAATGACAAGCTATGAACAAACCGCATGCCCAACAGGTTGGCAAGCAAGAGTACCCGAGGAATTTGCTTCGGGGGCACCTCCATTAAAAAAATATTGCCAAAAATTATAATCTAAATACCTTTAATTCTTAAAATACACCTCCATTTCTTATTTATTTAATCCGATAGATAACTGATGGAAATTAAAAAGTTAAGCCCGTTATTGATGATTTTATTAATCAGTTTATTCGTAAGTTGCGGCCACATTTTAAATCAGTCGGCTAAACAATCCATTATCAGAAATCCAGCACAATCTAACTCTCCTTATCAGCATTGCTTAAGCAAAGGAAAAAAACAATGTCTAGGGACATTTCCCCATGATCAATTGGAAAAAAAATGGTGGCAATTAGAATATCAATTTTTGAATAATAAAAATGAACTTCATAAAAAATATAATCAATGCTACACGAAAATTTCCATTCAATGCGCTAAAGAATATGAGTTTTATGAGCTCTCAAACCAACTTGAAACATTAAAATCGACTCAAGATATTGCTGAATCTATAGCTGATCTTAAAGATATTACTATTTGGAATGATATTACTATTCCAGGTATTAAGCTTGCTAAGAGTTCCATACGTGAGATATGGACTCACGTTTTAGCATTTAAGAAAATGTATCTTAAAATTAAAAAGAATTTTAATCTCAAAACCACTGCACTGAATGTACTTCACGGTAAAGGTGTTTCGATTATTGGACAGGCATTTGCCGGTGCCGGTATTGGAATTACACATGAGGCGATCATACACCAAGACCAACTAGCATTATTTTGTGCTCCAGGTGTTTATTTAAAATCAGATGCTGGTGTAAGCATTGATTTTAATGCCTTACAGACATTAGGCTGTAAAAGCCACAACCATTATAAAGGAAAATTCCTTTCCTTAGAATTAGGGGCCAGCGCAGAAATGTTTGGACTTCCTTTAGCAGTTGGACTGAACTATAGCCTTGGTATTGATCTCACAAATTATTTAAAAATATTATCAGATAGAACAGTCTCGGGTGAGTTTGATATTGAACAACTCATTAATGAATTAGTAGAAATATCAAATGAGACGATTGATAAGCAAGATGATGAAAGTAAGTATGCACAATCTTACATGGCCTTTTTATTAGCAAAATTACTTGGCGAAAAAAAATTGAGTTTGAAGTTTTTTAAAAAGATTGAATATCTTCACAAGCAACCTATCTTGTCTAAAAAACAAATTTCTATTAGTTATTACCTTAAAAAGCTACTCAAGAAATATATTATTGAACAAAGAGATTATATTACAGAAAAACCAAACTTCTATATTGCATTAAGAGAGTTAAATAATCATCTGAGTGAGTGTGATGCTGCATCTGTTTCAGCAGGATTATCTTTAAGTCTCTCCCCAGTTAGTGCAGGGATGTCGATACATCATTACACAGAAGTTGCAAGAATAGACCTTAAGGATATCTTATTCTTAGCAAAATTTAGTCCTGTAATGCTACTTAACTTAAATTTACCCCCTTCAGAATTTACAAGATTTAAAACTGCCTTAAAAAGCATGATGAAGATAATTCCAAATGTTCTTTATAATAAATGTATAACTAAAGCTGCTGATAAGATTTATTTTGATGGTAAAAATATTATTCAGATTTTAAGACGAGATAATGATGAATAAAACACTAATCGTCTTGACTATTTTTACTCTTTACTCGTGTTCAAATACTATAAGGATTCTGCCACAGGCAACCAAGGCACCCAAGGAAAATTTGATCAATAAATATTTCCATGGAGCTGATGAAATAGAGATTTCACAATCTGCTGTTCATATAGAGGGAGCATTCAAAGGACTTAAGAAGACAAATTATATCGACATTTCAAACTGTTCGTATACATATTCTAAAGGTAGAGGAATAGCAGAGTCAGAAAAACCATTTAAGTATCAGACTATTAAGATACTTTTAACTGGAAAAGACCAAGAAGGTGTTGATACCTTTGAAAGGTTAATATATTCAAACGTAGATCTAATCTCAGACTTTAAAGAATGGAATTATAATAAATCATTTGGTCCAATTTCTTTAAATAATTCCTTAGAGTCTAATTCCAATTATAAAAACTCAACTATGACATTCAAGAAATATTCTGATCATGCTGAGATTATATTTGCTCATAGTGATATGTTTGGAACAAAGAAAAGTAAGTTTTATAAAGAAGGTGAAAAAAGAGATTATAAAATTAATCTTATATATAGTAAGTTTGAAGCGACTCATATTAAATTAAGTAAAATTTTAGTCCAAGTCAATTCCAGTATTGATCAAGGTCAGGGAAATTTTACAAAGTCGAATCCTCTCATCCAAGCAGTATGCACAGAGTTTAATAAATTTGAGATAGAAAAGGACTAGAGTTAATGCGTATCATAATTCTTTGGAGTCGAGATAATCCTAAAAAAGTAATCGTTACATTACTTTTTTTATGTATTTTCTCAATTACTAGAATTCCATTGATAAAAATTGACCCTACAATTCAAAAAATGTTATCTGAGGATCACCCAGAGAAATTATTCTACAAGAACACTGAGTATAAGTTTACTTCAGATGTCATTACTTCAATCTATATTAGAGATAAGAATTTATTTCTTCCTAAAAAAATAAGTCTACTTGAAAAATTAACTTGGAAGTTTGCAGATATTAAAGAAATATATCGTGTGGAATCTCTATTTAGCTCTCCAAACTTTTACAGTGACGGAGATATGCTAAGCACAGTTCCTCTATTTGACCCCGTTCCAGAGACTCAAGAAGAAATGAACAAGTTGGTTAATATTGGTTTGAATAATCCTTTATTTAAAAATCAATTTCTAAGTCCTGATAAGCAATCAATGACAATCGTACTGTATGCTGAAAAAGGAAATCATGACGTAGAATACTATCGACGTTATGCCAAGGCCGTAGATGCAGAGTTAAAACCCTTAAAGAAAGAATTTGATCAGATTTTTCAGTTAGGAATTCCAAAACTATCGGATCACGTAACAAATGGAATGATCAATGATCAAATTACTTTTATCCCTTTTGCTGTTCTTGTGGTTTCACTTTTATTATTAATCGGATTAAAGACTCTTAACGCCTCAATGCTTCCTATTTTAACGGGAACAGTTTCCGTACTTTGGACGATGGCATTTATGACATTTTTCAATATTGAGGCCCAGATACTCATTTCGACAGTCCCCATTATTCTTTTCATAATAGGATCTACAGAAGACTGCCATATGATTTCAGAATATATGGAAGGTCTACATGCAGAGAAGAATAATTTGAAAGCTATCGACTACATGGCAAAGAAAGTAGGTCTTGCCATTACATTAACGACAATCACTACTGTTATTGGATTTCTTTCTATCACATTTAATAAAATCATACTACTTAGAGAATTTGCTATCGTTGCAGCTAGCGGATTAGCATTAAACTTCATAGTAACCGCAACCCTGACCCCTGTCTATTTGAGATATTTTGGAGAATCTAAACCAAGGAATTCCACTAGAGAAGGCATGACCGCAAATTTCTATAAAAGGTTAAGTAAAATATTATTAAATTTATCAAAAGATCATAAGGCAAAGGTTTGTCTGATTGTCTTAATGTTATCACTCTTTGGTATTTGGCAGGGAACAAAGGTTCATACGGATATTGATAATCTAACTGTCTTAAAAAAATCAGATCCCTTTATTAAACAAGTTAATCTGATGAATGAGAATTACAAGGGTGGCATCAATAATCTTTTGGTGGTGTTTAAGTCAGATGGAGACAAGCCATTTAAAAAAGCGAAGGCAATGAAAAAAATCTTTGAAATTCATAATCATATTGACGATAATTGGAAAGATGGAGTCTCGCAATCTTTAGCTGGAACTTTGGCATTAATTAATAGAGAGTTAAATGGTGGCGATCAAAGTCAATATAAGATCCCAGATCAAGATAATCTTATTTCACAATATATGCTTTTTCTATCAAAAGATGATTGGGAGGCGTACATAACTCCTGATTATAAAGAAATGAATCTTATAATACGACACAAAGTCAGCTCATCAGTTGAAATCGATAAGGTTCTTAAAAGACTAACAGCTGATTTTAAAAAAATTCTTACTGGTTCAGACATAACATTCAAGTTTACAAGTGCAATGGTTGTTCAAACGGTTGCTGCTAAAACCCTTGTCAATTCTCAATTAAAAGGAATATTTCTTATATTGCTTTTTATTTTTGTCATTATATGGATTCTTTTCCTCGATATTAAAGCTGCCCTTCTATCATTAATTCCAAATATCATGCCCGTAATCGGTCTATTTGGATTTATGGGATTTTTTGATATTGCCTTAGATATAGGTACTAGTATTATTGCTACCATTGCAATTGGAGTTGCAACTGATGACACCCTTCATTTTTTTACACGCTATAATGACTGTTTAAAAATATATGACGATCGGATCCAAGCAATGAGGCATACGTTACAAGAAGAAATTAAACCTGTCATGACAACTTCAATATCCTTAGCTATAGGCCTTGCTATCTTAGGACTTTCTAACTTTCGACCTATTGTAGAGTTTGGAATTCTTAGTT
Organism: Bacteriovoracaceae bacterium; assembly: GCA_018675575.1. Classification (GTDB taxonomy): domain Bacteria; phylum Bdellovibrionota; class Bacteriovoracia; order Bacteriovoracales; family Bacteriovoracaceae; genus M0603. The sequence goes on from JABGXW010000161.1 coordinate 15,696, forward strand.
CAGTGACAATGATTTTCGCACTGCTCTCTGATTTGATTGTAACACCTATGCTGTTATTGACCACTAATCAAAAAGAATTTATCTCCATTTTAGACGTCTATACACAAAAACCAAAGCCTTCATTTTTATCTCAATCCTCTCTTCTAAACCATATAAAATATTCTGAAGCAAAAACACTATTTCTTATGGGTCTATTAGAGGAAATCTCGCCAGATGAAGGATTTAATATCATCCATGAAAACCCTGAAAACCATTATTTGATTACAGATGGAATTGTCCATGTAGAAAAAAAGGGCAAGCAAAGATCTTCAGACACAAAAGATACAGGTCAAGTGAATGGCGATAGTGAAATAAATATTGAATTTGCGATACTTGGCCCTGGTACTTTAATCTCACAAAAACGTATCGACCAATTTACTCATCTTACGATTAAAGACTCTGTGACCTTGTTATTAATTAATAAAAATTTATTAAAAAGAATTTCAGTAAAGAATAAGAATTTAAACCTGAAGTTAACTTCTAATCTACATTCTTTGCTTTTGAAACCTTTAATTTAAACTGCAACCATAGCGCACTCTTCAACCAAAGAGCGAGCAAACTCTTCTTCACCATCTTCATAGTATGTTTGATCATGATGCGTAGATGCTCTACCTGATGGATCTTTATCATCTTGCCATTTAGGTATCCACTTTTTAACAAGCTTAGACGCTTCGGCCTTGTCATAGAACTCTTCATAAATTGATCTATAGAAAAATGCTTCTTTAGTATTTGGAGTATTAAATGGATACATTTCAGCTGCCTTACTAAATTCGTGATCTGAAACTTGAGCTTCAGCATGATCTTTTAGGGTGTCCACCCAACTGTAACCAACTCCATCACTAAACTGCTCTTTCTGTCTCCAAAGAACTTCATCAGGTAAGTATGGATTATTAGGATCTGCAAATGCTTGTCTAAGAATATATTTTTCAATTCTTCCACCATCCATAACTTTATAAGCAGGATTTAACTTCATGGCAGCTTTTAAGAAATCTAAATCAAGGAAAGGTACACGGGCTTCAATCCCCGCCCCCATTGTCGACCTATCAGCTCTTAAAACGTCAGCAGAGTTGAGTCGCTTTATTCTTCTCACACATTCGTGATGAAATTCTTCTTTAGAAGGTGCATTCTTGAAATAAAGATATCCTCCAAAGATTTCGTCAGCACCTTCACCAGAGAGTACGACTTTTACACCTTGCTTACGAATATATTTTGACATGATGTACATTGGAGTTGAGGCACGAATGGTCGTTACGTCATAGCTTTCTAATTTATAAATAAGCTCTTTTAATAATTCAATTCCTTGGTCTGGTGTAAAGACAATTTCATGGTGATCTGTTCCTATAAACTCAGCAACCTTCTTAGCTTTTACTAAATCAGGAGACTCTCCTGAAAGTCCTACGGAAAAAGAAGAAACTGTTTTGCCTTTTAATTTCATTTCTCTGGCCACGATTGAAGCGACTAGCGATGAATCTAGTCCACCTGACAGTAAGACACCTAGAGGTACATCACTCATAAGTCTTTTCTCTACTGCTTTTACAAATGAATCTTTTAGCTCATCAGGCAGTCCTGTTGGTATTGCTTCGGATAACCATTCAGGTTTAAACCACTGAACAAATCCCTCTTCATTTGTATAATAATATCCAGGAGGAAATTCTTTAATTACAGTTACCTTATCAATAAGACTCTTTATCTCACTTGCAAACCATAATTGCTCATGCTCATCAACTCCATAATAAAGAGGCTTAACTCCAATAGCATCTCTTGCAACAAGAACTTTTTCACCATCAATTAGAACAAATGCAAACACTCCATCTAGTTTATGAACAAGATCAGCGCCCATCTCATAATAAAGAGGTAAAATGACTTCACTATCTGATGAGCTTGAAAAACGATATCTTTCTGAATAATCTATTCTTATTGATTGATGGTTATAAATTTCACCATTATGTATTAACCAGGCACCATTTTTGGATTCGATTGGTTGCTTGCCTGTGTGAAGATCATTAATAGATAATCTCTGATGCGCCAAAATTCCAGATGGTAATGCTTTGACATCCCATTCATCTGGTCCACGGTGATCCATTAATGACACTTGCTTCTGGGCCTCGGCTGCCGTAGCTTTTGTACCGATAACAGCTAATATTCCACACATATGTAATCTCCCTTATACTAAGCTCTTGTTTCAACTTCTTTTACACAAATATACATTACAATCGTCATATTGTTACTATTTACTTAACAAAAATACAATTTTTATATTAAATGTTCAAAGATACGGCTTTCTTTAGATGTATATTAAAATCATGGCCTGATCAAACCAAATTATTAATAAATGACTAATAGATTAAAATTGTAAATTATTCACAACGGCCTGCTGCGTCGCGCATTTTGATAAATTTATGATATGTATTTGGAAATAGAAAATCGAACACTGGAGTTACAATGAAAAAGCTATTAATCGCTACTGCTGCACTTATTCTATCAACTACAGCATTTGCACAGCAAACTGAAATTTTACTGGATTCAAAAAGAATCACTTATGGACCAGTTAATCAAGAATCAAATGCTCCTGCAAACGAGCTACTTGTTATTAAAAGAACTTCCGCTACACCAAGTAAAGTAACACTGAAATATTCTTTTAATTATATGGAAAAAAAATGTGTCTCTTATGCAGTTAAAGTGGAAAAAATTAAACGTTTTAACCAAATGGTTTGTGATAAAAATGCTGATGAATCACACCAATGTTCAGAAGTAGAATACACTGGTCTTTATAACGCTGAAACAGTCTGTAAAAAAGAAGGTCTAATTAGAAAAACAAAAGACGCAGAAGTTACATTGAACTTCAAGTCTGCAGTTAAACTTACAGAAGGTGCCGAAGAAACTTTTCAAGTGAACCTTAAGCAAAAGAGATCAACAAGTGGTAGCCTAGTGAAAAGTGCTCAAACAGTAAATGCTGCTTCAATGTACAAGATTTCGACTACAGTTTTTGGATCAATTAAGTTTAAAGCAAAGTAATATTCAATTAAGACTATAAGGTAATTAGGCTCGATTTATATCGAGCCTTTTATATTACATTATGTAAAAGTGAAACCCTATTGCAGGTCCAAATGTTAAGACAGAAGTTGAGTTTTCAAGAAAGGATCTTCTAATAGCAAATTCAGGCGCAATGCCCATTTTCCATACCTTGAATTCATATCCAATTGCCCCAAGGACACTGAATCCTGACTGGTCTCCAATGACTTCATCTGTTTGTAATTCAGCATAGAAAACACCCATTCTATAAAACACCAATGGGATGGCCTTGATTGGAAAATGCTTGCCTTCAATTCCAACTCCAAAGAGTTTAATTTTGTCTCCAAAAGTTGATGAGGGGCCATTTTTGTATTTGATGCTTCCAAGAACTGGGGTAATGGCCAACCCAAGGGCAAAGTCAAATGGCCTTTCATACCAAAAGTTGAAGGTATTAGAGAGCCCTGTGTAATTATATTCTTGCCCATTCGTCTTGATGGTATGGTCATCAAAATGTTCTCTTAATCTCGGTCTAAAAGTCATGCTGAAGGCCCTGAATGAGATACATATAAGGGCCAATATCCAGATTAATTTCACTGCTAAATCTCCTAAAAACTGTCTAATTTTTTGACAGTATCTTTATATATGTACCAATTTACTTTTTTGTCATTCTAAAAAAGCTAATTATATCAAGTATATTACATTATTTATATCTTGGCTTCTTTCTTGCAAAATAAACTTTAATATATTTTTAAAAAGGAAAAGAGATGAAATATCAATTAATGATCTTAGCGGGGCTGTTAACAGTTTCAACAAATGGCTTTGCGGCATCTAAAAATAAATGTGATGAGTTTATAGCGGCTGGTTTACCTCAAGCATCAATAGAACGGTGTTGGGAGCAATATGGTAAGTCTGCTCATTATCTAGAAAGTGTCGCTAACGCTAGACGAGAATATGAAGAAAGTAATGCCAATGAGATTGCTGAACAAGAACAGATTAAAGCAGAAAAGAAAAGAATTGAAATCTTACAAAGAGCAATAGTTGAAAAAAGATTTACATATTTAGATCTTAAGAATAAAGGTTTTGGATTACCTTTTATAGCAGTTGAAAGAGAGTTTATCTATAAAAGTAATGGTGAGTTTAAAAAAACTGAAGATAAAACCCTTACATCAGGAACAAATATTTGCAAATTCCTTGGATTTGACAAAGCACAGACAATTGAAATTAATACCAAAGAAATTGATTCAGACAAAGCGAAAGGTAGGGCACTATTTGTTAAGAAAAGCTCTCCTCTATTTGGAAGTACATCATATAATGAAAAACCTTATACTGAAACAAATCCAGATATTGTTGTTCTTTATCTAAGAGCAGTGACTTGTGTAAGAAGTAAAGTCGCAAATAATGAGATTTTGGAAACAATTAAAGAAGCTACAAAATATTTGGAGGCAGATCTGAATACAGGTGCTCCAATTATAAACCAAAATGTTACTATCAATACAACTTCAAGAAACTATCAAGAAGAAGAAGAAGAAGAAGAAGAAGAAGAAGAAGAAGATGATGGTTCGAATGATGGTCCATTCACTCATACGAGTGGGCAATAAAAAATTAATATTTACTCATTTCTTTCCCCCCAAAGAAATGAATAAAATAAAAAAGGTCAGGTTCCCCCCACCTGGCCTTTTTATTTTATTTTTTTGTATAAGAAGATTTAACAATTCACTCTGAAGCTGGACATCATCTACACTCCAAATCAACCTCAAATGTTTTTTCCAAGTAGTTTATTTTGCGACTCGCTACATATAGCTCGTGAACAAACTAACCATAATTTGACATTAATCTGACAATTAATAACAGACATGAGTTTAAGTTAAGAGGCATTATAACTTAAGGAGTAAAGGTGTTACGAAAAAATTTAATTATAACTATTTTCTTAATTATTACTGCATTAATTGTAACCTCCTGAGGCTGTAATGATTCTATGCTTCTGTTTGATTAAGTGATTCTGTTTTTCTCACAATAGTCCAATTCATACTTGCTAAAAATAACGAAACGAGTGGTGAAAGAATATTGAAAAAACAATAGGGCGCATAGGAAAGAGTTGAGACCCCAAGAACCCCTGAGTTATAAGCTCCTCCAGTATTCCATGGAATAAGAACAGATGTCACTGTCCCAGCATCTTCTAATGCTCGAGAAAGGTTTTTAGGATCGAGACCCATTTCATCATAGGCATTTCTGAACATTCTTCCAGGAACAACAATGGCAAGATATTGATCACTAGCAGTAAGATTTAATAATAGACATGAAGCTAAAGTTGCTCCAACCAAAGAGCCTGCACCTCTAACAAGTTTAAGTACGGTACTTGCTAATTGAGCAAGCATGCCAGTTCCTTCCATGGCACCACCAAAAACCATGGCCATTAAAATGAGCCATACAGTTGAAAGCATACCAGACATTCCACCGCGAGATAATAATTTATCTATTAACTTATCTCCAGACTCAATCGAAAATCCTCCATAACAAACTTCAATAATTTTTTTATACGCTGATTCTAGGGTTAAAGTTCCTCCAGACATAGATGCAAGAAGATCTTGTTGAAATAATAAGGCAAAAATGACTCCCATTAATGTCCCAAGCACAAGAGCCGGAAGAGCAGGAACTTTTTTAGCAACCATGCCAATAACTGAGAGAGGAACAAGAAAAAGCCATAATGAGATATTGAAACTTTTATCCATAACTGCCAGAGTAGTTTCTATCGATTCTTGTGAGCCAACACTTCCCTTATAGAAAAATCCGAGGATAAAAAACCCTAAGATTGCCATAATTATTGCGGGACCTGAGGTATAAGTCATATGCTTAATGTGTGAAAATAAATCCGTTCCTGCCATTGCGGGTGCCAGATTTGTCGTATCAGACAAAGGAGACATTTTATCTCCGAAGTATGCACCAGAAATAATTGCACCAGCAACCATGCCTTCAGGTAAACCAAGAGCATTTCCAATTCCAATAAGAGCGATACCGATGGTTCCAGTTGTAGACCAACTAGAACCTGTCGCTAATGAAACAATACAACAGGCAATACATGCAAAAGGTAAGAAAAATGCAGGATTAATTACCTTCAGTCCATAATAAATCATAGTGGGAACGACACCACTCAAAATCCATGTTCCAATTAAGGCTCCGACAATAAGTAGTATAAGAGAGGCTTGAAGAGCGAGAGAGATAGATTCAACAACTTGTCCTTCTATCTTTTTATAGGGGATTTTTAAATAAAGTGAGCCTATTGCCATAGTCATCATTCCAACTAATAATAATGCCAGTTGATTTGGTCCACCAGTTGCGTCATCTTTAAATAATAAGACATTCAAAACTAATAAAAAAACTAAACTAATTATAGGAATTAGTGAGATTCCGAAACTAGGCGTTTTCTGTTTGCGTTGATTCATGAAAGGTCCTTAATTATGGTTATTGTATCTAATAACAAATTTATATTGCATCTAATCAATATTTAAATGAATTGTATGATTTTTTATTTAACTAAGATATTATAATGTTGAAATTTCATGAAAAAATATAACATAAGAGCCTTTATATACATAGTTTTGATTAATTTACTGTCTGTAGGTGGATTTTCACAAACTGAAATTAAAAATCAAGCGATTCTAAAGATTTATATTGTTAAGAGAAAGTCTGACTCGAAGAAGATATTCAACTCCGGAAATGGTTTTCTTATTTCGAAAGAAGGACAGTTCGTTACCTCATACGAGTTAATTCGAGATGCCATCAAATATCCTCGCACCTATAAAATTAAAGTCATCAATAATAATGATGACGAATTGATCGACATAAAATTAGCAAGCTGTGGCAATAAAGAAAACATAGATATATGTTTATTAAAAGCAAATTACACTATCATCAACCCGTTTCAATTTGCTAAAAATAGTCTTAGTGCAAATGAAAATATTATGTCTACTACTTTATTAAAAAAGAATTCAATTTCTAGTAATAAAGGAGCATTTCTAAACTATGAAACATATAAAGGTTCTCTACATGTAAAATCAACAATCCCTTTCACCGCGGAGTTCTTAGGCTCACCAATTATTAACAATAAAAAAGAAGTTGCCGCTATGATTTCACATACATCTGGTACCAAAAAGTTTGACTCAATTAATAAATATATTGCCGCTTCTGTAATTGAATCTTTTATTGCAGACAAACAAGAGTTTAAAGAGATAGGTTCTCCTAAAAACACTTCGCATAAAGTAAGTAGAACTAAGAACTTAAAGGGCACAGACATTAATGAATTTATAAAACAGCGTACTAAAGAATTAAAGAGGTTGTTGGCTGAATTTAAAAAAGGTAATAACTCACAAAAAGGAGTCCCGCAAATAATTGCGAAGAGAAGAAAACTTAAGCAAGCAGAGCAAAATGTTTCTAAAGTCAAAAAGCTAATGAAGAAGAAAGACGATGTAAAGACAGAGAGAGAAAATGAATTAGAAAAGCTGATTAGATTGCAGGAAGAACTGGCACAAAAGAACTCCGAGAAGGCCACTAGTCATCAAAAAATGCTGTCTATCAAAAAAGAAATATCTTCTTTAGAGAATAATAACCGCGAGAATACTTTAAAGATTGCTTTAAATAAAAAGAAAATTAAAAATATCGAAAAGACATCAGAGGTCAAGATGGTGCTAAAGGCAAACGGTTTGATGATTGATAATATTAATTTAACCGACTCAAGAATAAAGAAACTTAAAAGTGATATTAAACATTTAATAGAAAAAAATAAAAAACCTCAAAAAGGTAAGCCTGCGTTACAAGAAAAAATAAAAGCAACGAATTCAAGAATTCAAAACTATGATGAACAGATAAAATCTTTGGATGCTAAAGCTTTTGATTATTTTAATGATGCAATTTGATTTGCAATCTCAGCAATTATTTCAGAAAGAATGATTTTAATCATTTTATAATCTTTATTTTCTAATGTTTCCTTTATATTCTCACCGCCAGAGTAATTAAATTCCATAACAGTTGTTTTTTTTGAGACTTGATTAGTTTCTTTTATGCTCAGAGGATATTTTAATAGAGATAATCTCGACGAGTGCTTTTTAATTGTATTAAGAATTATCATTTTATTTTTATTTACTTGATATTGAATCTGTAAATATTTTTTTTTCTTTTTAAGTATTCTGACTCTAACGAGTAGGGACACATCAGCAGCATAATAATCACGAGAAAAATCGTCTTGATCGGGATATTCTTTTGTGCTTAATGCTTGCACAGTATGATCTCTTAAAAGTCTTTTTAATATTTCATTGTGAAGATTCCATGAGCCTTCAACCTCAGTAATTTCTCCAATTGAACTTGGATCTAGAAAAACGAGTGGGTATTGTTTTTTTAAATCTAGATCATTATTTTGAAACTGTTTTAGTATTTCAAACCTAGGTCTATGCTCATGCATATCCAATGAGGCAAGATTATTTAGTTCTATTCTGTTATGAGTGTTTTCAACTAGAAGTCCGCCAACTCTTTTAAAAAGGTTTCCATCTTTGTAATTAATTAATGCTCTATATTCAGAGATATTTTTTTTATCTATGAATGATAGATCGTCTAAATTTAATAAATTCGTAGAAAGGTACTTATAATCTATATTTTTTTTTATCTCTTCAATCTTTTGGATCTTTGTCGTTTTAAGTTTTCTCTTAAATTCATTATTTCTCTTAACCATCATTTTAAATGTGTAAACAGTAAACACTCCAAATAATATTAAAAGGAATGGTACTATTAGTTTATTTCTTAATTTTGTAGTCTTCTGTCTGGAGATCTCAGAAGCAGACTTTAATTCAACGTATTTTCTCTTCTTCTTCTTCTTCTTTATATTTTTATTTACAATCTCTTTATTTTGTTCTTTAAGAAAGCTTTCAACCTTGTAATTTCCTAGGGTTGGTTCAATAAGAGGGTTGATCATTGATGATTTTGTTTTTTCTACATTGGTATGTTTTTTATGGAATTTTTTTCTTTCTTCTTCATCAGCGGCAATAGAGTTATCAACTTTTTTTAACATTTCTTGCATACCATCAGAGATTTCTTCTCGTTTTTTCTGAAGTCTACTTGGTGTTACAATTTTAGGAGTATTTCCAGCCAATATTCTTCTGCATGTGCTCAATAATTGCGGAAAATAATCTCCAGTCTCTTTACTAAATGCGTCCATCCAATGTGTGTTACATAAGTAATACTCCATTGCTTCTGTGGGAGGATGATCTTCGATACGAAATGGTATTATTGGTAATTTTGCGTTCACTGCTCTATCAACTTCCTTAAGACATTGCTCCGATATATTTGAATATGGAGAAAATAGAAGGAAGAAGGCCTTACTAGACTTAATAGCATCTAAAATAGATGAGGCGTAATGTTTACCTGGGATGATGTTTCTTGGGGCCATCCAACATTGGATTCCATTTTTTTCAAGATATTCTAAAATTTGTTTGGCAACGACAACATCTTTTGAGGAATAGCTGATAAAGACAATATGCTCAGACATCTATTCTTTTCTCCTAAGATGATAGGTAGGGTAAACTCCATATTTTTTCGGCATGGAGATTTGGCCTATATAAACACAGTCAAAATCATCTATATGTTCACTTGCTGCTAGAGATGCGTATTCCAAGCTTGTATAAACTTGCCCAGGAGGAGTTAGTGGTTCAATGCGAGCCGCTCTACAGACATTGGTCCCGTTATAATGCATATTTCCCGTAACAGGATTGATACTACAATGAACCGGTCCAGCGTGAACAGCAGTTCTTACTTTCATATCTTGTGAAACTCCTAACTCTTCCCACTGCAATGATCCGATCCTTTCATTTAATTCTAATGCAAATAATCCAGTATCCTTAATTTTATGAAAGACGATATAGATAGCATCACCCCAGGTATTTTTTGTAGCAATTCGATATTTCCCAGAATCAATCATTTCTTTAACAATTCCAAAGACGATTTTTTCAAATCTAACAAACTCATGATCCTGAAGACGAGAGTAGTTTACAGTATCAGCAAATAATATTCCCTTAATCTGATAATCATCATAATAATCTAATTCTTGAATTGGTTCTTTTGATATAACCTCTAATGGGTTCCCTGAATCTTTTTTTTCAATTATTGATTTAAGATCTATGATATTTACATCATGCCCCAAATCTAACCATTTTTTTATAAAACTTGAAGAGCCTCCAGATTTTCCGATGTCGTCTTTATTCCAGACTGCAAGCGGACATAATTTGGTTTCTAATTGAAAACTCTTAATTCGAGCCTGACCATACATTATGTTATTTCCATATTGATAATAATAATCAGAATACTGCGTTCCTTCTTTAGTTAATTCAATCACTTCATGATTGTTAGTCATGATTTTCCGAAAACGAGCAACCCAACTATCATCCCCTTTGATATTTACTGACTCTTTCTCAAATTGTTCTCTACTAAAAGGCAAAACCACTGATATTTTATTATTTAAGGCCTCCATTGCTTCTATAAATAAAATGTCGGCCCCCATGGCAGCAGAACTATAGCCTATACAAGGGCCCAGAGCTTTTATAAAATTATATAATTCTTGATATACTTCTCTTTCCTTTGATTTAGGAAAGCGTGGCTTTTTTATTGTTGAAGAGTCAATCATATGTCCAGTAAATACTATTATCTTAGGAATACAAAGCGCGTATTCTATTTTTTGTTTTATAGCATTAGAGATTTGTAAACCATCAAATAATAAACGTGCATTTTTTCTTGTTGAATTCACATCTCCTACATTTTGATGACCTATTTCGACGGCCTTTGAATAATACTTTAAAGCTTCGTCATGCTCTCCTAATATTAAACAAGCCTCCCCAAGAGTGGCAAATAACCAATAATCACTACTATCTCTTGATTCATCTAAACATAATGTTTTAATTTCATTAGCGAAGTTTTCAGCTTCTTTGGTTTGTCCTTCTAAAGCATAGGTAGTTGCAATATTAATTCCAGTCCAAAATGATTTTTTAATTACATAAGATTCTTGATAATATTGTCTAGACTTTTTTAAATGTGCTACCTTATCTTCAATTATAGTGGCATGAGCCCATAAATCCTTATGGGTTCTACCAAGCATTCCTAATGTTTCTATGCTACCTTTTCCGCCTGTTTGATATAAAGCAAATAGCATTTCATTTGCCTTTTCATAAGATCCAAGTCTTGCAAGAGTAAGTCCCATAAGTTCTTTAAGCCTTAAGTTTTCAGAGAAAAATTCAATTCCCTCTTGTAGAACATCAAATGCGAGCAAGGGTTCCGAGAATTTTATAACTCTTTCTGCAAATGTAATATAAAGTTCTACATTATCTTGCCAAGAGTTTGGATCATGTGCGTGCCATAAATGTAAAATTTGCTCTAGATCACCTTTCTGACTAGATAAAAAGTTGAGAAGATTGATATGCGTCTTATTTACATTTTTATTTTTTGCAATTTTTTCAATTGGCAATTCAATATTATAGCCCAAACTTAAAATTAATTTTATCGTTCCTAATGCAGTATTTCTATCATAGTTCTTTTCTAAATTAGATAAGACATCGTAAGGAACAAGACAGGGATGTTCTTTTTTATTATCGTCTCTAACTTCTCCATGAGTCCACCCCTCTCGTTCTCTACTTTTTGCCCAAATCTCATGGGTATTTTTTGAAAGATACTCAGTAAGTTCAATCATATCTTCAGATAATTTCACATGGCCGGTATCAATTGGTTTTGGTTTATAACTCAAGGTATTTTCCATATTGTTAGGTCTTTATTATTATTATATTTTAGCCTATACTTGGATTTCATGCTACAGATTCCGAAACGTTTGCATGATATCTTTTTTATAAAACTCGTTCAATTGAACTGATTGAATCAGAGGCACGACTCAGGGAGTCAGAAGAATGAGCAAGGTAAATACACCTAAGGGTACAAGGGATTTTAATCCACTAGTATTTGTACAAAGAAAATATATTTTTGATACTATAGCAAAGGCGTTCCAACTGTCAGGCTTCCTCCCTATTGAGACTCCTTCCATGGAAAATCTTTCAGTCTTGAATGGAAAATATGGAGAAGAGGGAGATAGACTCATTTTTAAAATATTAAACTCTGGTGAATATCTTAAAAAAGTCGATAGCAAAGCATTGATAGAAAAAGATTTAAAACAAGTAACCTCAAAAATCAGTGAAAAAGGTCTGCGCTATGATCTCACAGTTCCTTTCGCCCGCTATGTAGTTCAACATCTCAATACAATTACACTTCCATTTAAAAGATATCAAATTCAACCAGTCTGGAGAGCTGAACGTCCTCAAAAAGGTAGATATAGAGAATTTTTTCAATGTGACGGTGACATTATTGGCACAACTTCATTGCTTAATGAGATGGAGCTCTTAAAAATATTTGATTCGGTTTATTCTTCCCTAGGACTTACTGACATAATAATCAAATTAAATAATAGAAAGATATTAACTGGCTTATCAGAAATCATTGGAGAGCAGAGTAGATTGACTGATATGACTGTCGTAATCGATAAATTAGACAAAATAGGAATAGAGAAAGTACAAGACGAACTAAAATCAAAAGGTTTTGATGACGAAGGCCTCTCAACTATAAAAGCATTTTTAGAAATTAAAGGTGATAATAAAGCAAAGCTAGCACAATTATCTCAGCTTCTTGAAAACTCGCCTATAGGTCTTAAAGGAATCGAAGAATTATCAACTCTGTTAAATTTCACCGCTACAGTAAAAGTCCAGCGATTAGAAATTGATCCTACCCTAGCGAGAGGATTGAATTATTATACTGGTGCCATTTTTGAGGCCAAGCCTTTAGACGACAGCATAGGCAGTATAGGAGCAGGTGGACGATACGATAATTTAACAGAAGTATTTGGACTCAAAGATATGTCTGGGGTTGGTCTCTCTTTTGGTGCCGATAGAATCTATGATTTAATGGAAATGAGAAATCTTTTTCCAAAACACCTTTCACGTACTTGCGATGTTTTAGTTATTAATTTCGACGATCAACTTTTAACAGGGGCTTTGGATATAGTTGAGAAAGTTAAGGCGAATGGGCATTCATGTATGCTTTATCCAGAACCTGCCAAAATGAAAAAACAAATGAAGTACGCAAACAGTTTAGAAATCCCATTAGTTATTCTATATGGTGAAGATGAGGCTGCTCATTCAAAATTTGTTTTAAAGAATATGCAACAGGGAACACAAGAAACTTTCCTTATAAAAGAATTAAAATCCGCCTTAAAGAAGACCATTATTAATATTTAAACTTAATACCAACTCTTACAGAGATCTAAAGAATAATCTTCATAAGCCAAGATGTAAAAAGGCCTAAATAGTTTCCGACAGCATAACCAAGAAGGCCACAAGTTAAACCAGAAACAACAACTTGCTTATTATCAAGTGTTCTAGCAACCGGGCCTACAAAAGCAGGTCCAAATACAGCTGCAACATTTGTAACGAGGGCAGTGTCTCCATCGATTTTAAAAAGGTAACATAGAAAAAAGTGGAGCATAATTGCAGAAAAGCATGCACCAAACACTACCTTCACTAGAAGAGGTGCTGACAACATTGATTCTTGTAAATCGCACATTGAACCAAGGCCCATACAAAATGAGTAAAGAAGGTATTCTCCAGCAGGATATGAAGTCTTTAATCCTCTTACTTTCTTATTTAAAGAGCAGATCACAGATAAAGTTGTGACAATAAGCATAATGTAGGGAGCAAATATTTTCCCAAAGAATAAAGTGGAACTATAGACTGCTGTTCCAACAATCAAAATTGATAGTAAAAAACTTTTTGAAAGATCAATTCCAAATTCTTTTTTGTTTTTAAGCAGTTTCTTGGTTGCTGCACATTCCTTTTCTTTATTTTCATTAAGGTGAGTTTCATGTTGTGGTAAAAACCAAGAGAGAACTTTTCTTGCAAAAAACAGAACAAATCCCATGTAGACTGTTGAGACAATTAAATCAATAGTATTAATGATGAGAATCTTTCCTTGATCCATTTCAAGAGACACCCCAATTGCTGTTAAGTTAACAGTTCCTCCTGTATAAACACCTACTAACATTCCAGCAATTTTCCACATATCTATATCTTGATATGAATAGAAATAGGTCCAAAGAATCGCCATAATAAAAATTGAAATGATAGAAAACAAAAAACTTAACATTGTCTTCTTTGCAGACTTTAACCATAGCTTGATGTCCAAGCTAAATAGAAGAAGAGGAATTGAAAGCAATATGGAAATCTCAATAAGAGATTGAGTGAAGGTCTTATTTACTAACGATGGGAATCCTATAGAGAAGATTATTCCAACAAGATAACTCCAAGCAATCACACCAAAAAAGGCCATATACTTATTTTTATCAACTAAATAAATGAGTATTCCTGGCATTATTATAAGTGCTAATGGCTGAAGAAACTCCATTATAAAGTCGCCATCACGTCATTGTTCAATTTTTTTATATTACTTGTCACATCTGAGTATTTTTCCAAGTGTGCTTTAATTAATTGTTTAGTAGAACTTAAGGCAACATCAGAGTTCTCAGTAACTTCACCATTATTATACATTCCTGATAAAAAGATATGTCCAAGTAAATTAGCGTGAATATTTTTAGCAAGTTCAGAAACATTATTCACTTGTGGATAAATTCCAAGTCCAGCACCAAGTATGATAACATGCTCAATTCTCATTTGCATAAGAGGCACGTACTCAATACTCATTTTAGAATACATAGAATGGTGAGTAGATTGATAAAGAAAATATAGCCAGAATTTCAACTGATGAGGATACCTTTTTGCCCAATCAAACATTATTTCAATATAGCTTTCGACACCTTTAAACTCGTTACTTGTAAGTTTCTTGTCTAGGTAATAATTTATAAATTTAATTGATTCTTGAGAAACATATTTAACAGCTGTTTGCTCAAGATTTGGCCTTCCCTTAGCACCAAAATGGTAATGGACGCTTCCAATCGAAACATTCATTTCATCGGCCAATTTCTGAATCGTCATATCAGCGACCCCAATCTTGTTTGAAAGCTTTAAATAAGTTTCAACAATCATGATCTGCTTACTTGTCAGAGTAACTTGTTCAAGTATTTCTCGTTCATAATGTAGTATCTTTTTCATAAATGCTCCTAAAGTCTAGTTTACATACCATAACCTGAAAAGATCTTCAACTTATTTAAATATTTCTTTAACAAGTGGTCTTTTTCTTATATAAAAAAGATACATGACAAAGTCCACAAGAAAAGGTGACAATACTGCTACAAAATATGAAATATTTGATCAGCCAACAAAAACTATTTACCCATTGTGCATACCTAACTGCCATCTTTTCAGTCATTTCCTGTGGTCTAATAAATGATCAACAAATGAGTGAAAAACTATATGGTATGAATAGTCTTCAATCTGTCTGTAAGATTGATACTGAAAAGTTCAAACAAATTACTAAAGAAGATATATCTCCACAAATTGACTGTCTCGAAAATAATCTCAATAAATTTGCCAAATTTGTCAGAAGAAAAGATCAAAAATTAATTGAGCGTGAAGAATTAAAAAAATTCATGGATAAATTCATGGAAATGGATATAAAGCTAACTGATAGTTTGCTCTATATAGTCTTCCAAATAAACTCCTTAGTATTAAAAGACAATCCAAACACAATAAAAGTTACTAACATTAGATCGTTTATTACTTTAATTAGACTCTTTAATAGAGAAGGGATTGTATTAAAATCAGTAATGGAAGATATTAAAAGAGATGGCTATCTTAATCACAGAGAGTCTTTTGTTAAATTAATGAACAAACAATCTTTATTAATCAAAGAGATTGTAAATAATCGAGAGAATAACTCATGTAAGATTAAGATCCTCGACTTTTTAAAGAAAATTAAGACTTCTTTGAAACTTCCTAAAAAAACTTTAAATTTAAAATTAGTAGATTCTCTCTTATTCATTAAAAAATTATTTATTGGTGGAAAGTCTCAAGTTTTAACAAGTGTTGACATGGACATCCTTATTGAGAGGTTGCCTCAACTTGTAAAAGTTATCTTTGATGCAATCAATGTTACTCCAGCATACTTTAAAGCTGACCATGAATATTATAGATTTCAAATTGAAAACTTAACCGAGCTAGAATCAGTAATCTTAAAGTTGAACCTCAATGAAAACCTTATTGCACATAAGCAACTGATGAAACTGATGGAGCAACTTGTTCCTAAGTATAATTGGAAATATATGTCAAGATCACTTCTTATTGCGAAAAAAGATTTTATTAAGGACCAATCTACTAATTATAACTTTGGAAACTTCAGAGCATTTCTCAACATTTATAGGCAAAGCTTAGAAATTCGTTTTTTTAATTCACTATCTTTTGAATTACTAAAAGATAAACTGGCGAGCCCTTTCCCTATACAGACTCTTCTTTTTCCTCAACATGAAGCTTACAAGATTTTGACTAAAGAAAAAAATAAAGAGTTATGGAGAGAATTTAAACATATTGTTCTCAACTACAGAGTTTTTACTTCTCCAGAGTTACTCAATACATATTCCTACAATTTTCGTCGAACACCTACAGGTATCAATCTAATGGCGATTGAAAGATGGTTCAGCAAGAAAATTTATAAAATATACGCTGTTGATAAATCAAGAGATGGAGAAAAGTCTCTATCTAAGGATCAAGCACGCTCTTTTGTCTATAATTATGAAGAACTACTTGCTGAATTTGGGATTCTTAATAATGGAGCTGAAAGACTTATTCGTGAACTAATTATGGGTTCAGATTTATTTCAAGAAGCCTCTAATGGTGACAACAGAGTACAAATAGATGAGTTGGCCCAAGTTGTTCCGATGGTAATTAGCTCTAATAAGTTTGGCATTGAAATTTATGAAAAGATGAACCGTTATTGTGATCCTATGGAAGTTAAAGAAGGCTTTGACATGAACTGCTATAGAGAAAACTTTTTTCCAATTCTTTTTTATGATTTAAACTTTAATACTTATTTTCCTAACTCATTCAATTATTTCAAACAGACCAATCATGAAACGATCATTCAACTATTAATAGACTCTGAAGGGCAGGCGAAGATTGATCAATCTCCACATGCACCAATGACAAAGACAGACATGAAAAGAATGATGGCAAATGTTTCAAACTCAGAAGCACTATTTCTAAAATATGATATCGACCGGAATGGTTATTTTGATAAAGTCGAACTGGATAATTTATATAATCTGTTCGAACATATATTAACCGGTATCTCAAAATTAAAACCAGGATCAAAACTACTTAGATCTTTATTTTCATATATCATAAGTAAGAAGAAATTACCTTCAAAATTAGCATTAATTAAGTTCCACCTTTTAGGAAGAAAGAAGAACATCAAAGCAACACGTGCAAATATTGCAGCCATTTTAGGGATGATCGGTAGAAGGATGAACCAGGAGCCTTAAATGAAATCTAAAAAGCACCTTAGTAAATTGTCTATGGACAAGTCTATACTATTTGACAAAATGGATGAATATAAAGTTCATGATATCCGATGGAAAGAAGGTCGTGCGTTCAGTTTAGTTTTCTATGGTGGAGAAGAACTAAGCGACATAACAAAAACAGCATATAATAAATTTTTCACTGAGAACGCTCTTAATCCCAGTGCTTTTCCAAGCTTAAAGAACTTTGAAAATGAAGTGGTTTCAATGGTTTCAAATCATTTGAAAGGTGGAGATGATGTTGTTGGAAATATGACTAGTGGTGGAACAGAAAGTATTCTTATGGCCGTTAAAACGGCAAGAGAATGGGCAAAGAAAAATAAACCTGATGTTAAAATCCCTGAAATGATCATGCCTATCTCAGCTCACCCAGCATTCAATAAAGCATGCCATTATTTTGGAATTAAACTTGTTCCGGCCAAATTAGATTCAAACTATCGTGTCGATTTAGAAGATATAAAAACAAAAATCAATGCGAATACTATTCTTTTAGTTGGGTCTGCACCAAATTATCCCTATGGAGTAATAGATCCTATTAAAAACTTATCTGAACTTGCGATAGAAAACAACTTACTCCTTCATGTTGATGGCTGTGTTGGTGGTTTTGTTCTCCCTTTCCTTGAGAAGTTAGGAAAATCCGTTCCAAAATTTTGTTTTGACCTAGAAGGAGTGACTAGCTTATCTGTTGACCTTCATAAGTATGCTTATGCAGCAAAAGGAGCATCCGTCATACTCTATAAAAATAAAGAGCTCAGAAGACATCAATTTTTTGTAACGACAGATTGGCCAGGAGGATTATATGGTTCTCCAACAGTATTGGGAACAAGACCTGGTGGCGCCATTGCTGCTGCTTGGGCAATATTAAATTTTCTCGGGGAAGAAGGATATCTCAAGCTTATTGGAGAGATAGAAGAAACAACAAAAGAGTTTATTAAGAGAATAAAAGAAATTGACGATATTAAACTTGTTGTAGAGCCGGCCATGTCCGTACTTAGTATCAAGTCAGATACAATAGATATTTTTGAAGTCAATGATGTTCTCCAACAACGTGGATGGCACTTAGATGGACAACAATCTCCAGACTCAATTCATTTTACGATTACTCATGCGCATGGAGCGATCATAGATGAGTTTTTTAAAGATCTCCAAGACGCAGTTGAAATAGCACGAAAATTAAATACTAAACTATCTGGAATTAAATCAGGATTTCAAAAGACATTATTAAAGTCTATGCCTTCGAAAATGGTGTCCAAAATAATTGACAAAGAATCTCAAAAAGTCGGCACAGAAGATGAAAGAACAGGAAAGATGGCACCTATGTATGGCATGATGGCATCCATCAAGAACAATGAAGACAAGGAGATGATGGTACTAAATGCGTTAGACAACTTATTCTCAGCAAAAAAAAACTTTAAAGTAGGGGAATCTCTGTGAACTCAGCAGAAATACTTAAGGCCCTACCAACAAACTCTCCCTGGTTCCCCCTCGCAAAAATAGCTCCCCCAAATGTCAATTGGTGTGAAACAAACTTAGCTGGATATATTACAGAGCCCGCAAATACATGGTCTAATATTGCATACCTCATTTTAGCTTATGTTCTTTATGTTCAAACCAAAAATATTAAAGACAAGAATTTAAAAAAAATAGTTCCTGCAATATTTGTAGCCGGTTTTTCGAGTGGAGTTTACCATGCTTCATATAATTTTTTCACACAATTGTTTGATTTTTTAGGAATGTTTTTAATTACAAATTTTTTTGTTGGACTAAATCTTATTCGCTACAAGAAACTTAGCTATAAAGATTTTAATAAATTTTATATTTCTGCAAATATTACTTTTATTGTCTTGGCAGTTCTTTTTTATCTAAATCAATTTCCACTTCAAGCTTTAATACTCATTCAAGCAATATTTTTAATTTTTAGCGAAATCAAATTAAGTAAAAAAGGCAACGAAGCCAATTATAAACCATTTCTATTGATGATTGGATTTCTGTCGGTGGCAATAACATTCTCTCTTCTCGATCTTTCAAGAGCAATGTGCGCCCCAGATAATCACCTGTTTCAAGGTCATGCAATTTGGCACCTATTTAGTGCCATCGCATTATATTTTGCCTTTACCTTTTATAGACAGTTTGACTATAAAACAAATGAAATTTAAATCGAGATTTCCATGAAGTCATTGATTCTTATTCTGCTGGTGTTCATTCCAAATTTGAGCAATGCTCAACTTGACTATAAAGCAGAAAACCTCGTCAGAGTTTTTCCTACTGCCTTTTACATTAAAGGAACTGCTGGATACTCCATTCCTTTTTATGGTGCAGGTGAAAAAGTTTTATTTGGTTATATAAGGCCTTCACTCACATTACAATCTGCAGCTGTGGTTAACATGGCAAGAGCTCAAATAGATTTTAACCCAATCTCAATTCTTAATTTTTACTACGCCAAGTCCTACACAATTCGAAATTTCGAAAACTTATCTAATTTTGATTGTACCAACATTATATGTTCTGCTGATATAAAACGTGATCATTATGGGTTTCGAGTGGCCCTAAAATACAGATCTTTTTATTACTCAGGAGCTTTAAATTACAATATTGGAGAATTAGACCAGGCAACAAAAGAAGACTGGGCAGATGAATTATCTAGTCTCGTAAATACAGGAAGTCGTTCTATATTAGTTCAACAATTACATATTTTAGGTCATGAGCTAAGCAAAAAACTTTCTCTTGGTTATTTAGGGCTCTACAATAAAATGAATAATAATAATCAAAAGTCACTAATGCATATTGGTTTTGGAAAATACATATTTAATGATGAATGGACAATCATTGCAGGAATGGGTGTCTTTGAAACAAGATTTCAAAGTAAAAACTTAACTGCAATTAGTTTATTAACTTGGGCGCCAGAAAGAGGATTACCACTTTTTTAATTAGTGGTCACCAGCTTTCTCACCTTCACGTACTACATCATGGTCAAAAATGGCCATGGAATAGATTACAGAAACGGGTAGAGAGGCCCAAACGACTACTGCTGAGATGCCTACCAATAATTGCCAATCAGTCATAAATTCATCCTTTTAAGATTATGTGTAATATTATTTTATAAGAATTAGCTTCGGTTATCAATTTAATAATAGATTCTCTATAAACAAATATTGACCAATGCTGTCTCTTATTTAATTATAAGATATTGTTAAAGGAAGGTTCAGAGTTGGGTCAAATATTTTCAGATAATCTTTTTGAATGGTCTCTCATATTAGTTAGGTGGCTACATATTATGGCAACAGTTTCATGGATAGGAGAATCAGTCTTCTTTATGTGGCTCGATAGAAGCTTAGTCAAGCTTGAAAACTCTGAAACGAAAGGACATGCTGGAGAACTATGGATGATACATGGAGGTGGTTTTTACCGGGTTGAAAAGCTTCTAATGGGTCATATTGCTGTTCCCAAAGACTTGCATTGGTTTAAGTGGGAGGCCTTTACAAGCTGGATTTCTGGAATGATCCTTCTCGCTTTAATTTATTACACTGGAGAAGGAACATTCCTTTTAGATGATACCGTTAGCAGTTTATCCTATGCACAAGCCTTGGCGGTTTCTATTGGAACAATCATTTTCTCTTGGTTTCTCTACGATTCTCTCTGGGAAACCAAGATAGTGACAGAAGGACTATTAGGTCACCTCGTTACAATTCTCATTCTCATCGCAACTGCTTTTTTATTATCTCACACCATTTCTGGCAGAGCAGCTTACATTCATATGGCGGCCATCATGGGTACTTGGATGGTCGGAAATGTTTTACTGCGAATCCTACCTCGACAATCAAAAATGGTAGCTGCCACAAATAAAGGCGAAACTGTTAATCCTGCCTGGGGAATAAACGCCAAGAATCGCTCAACTCATAATACCTACCTTACTTTACCTGTTATTTTTATCATGATTAGTAATCATTTTCCTGAAACCTATGGGCATGAATTAAATTGGGTTTTACTTCTCATTATTTGTCTTTGTGGAGCACTTGTAAGACAGTTTTTTGTTATTCGAAAATCAAATTTTAATAGAGCACGTTTATTTCTAATTCTCTCACTACTTACATTAGCAATCGCATTTAAAATGACCTTACAAATAGAGGACAGCATACCTAATATTACTCCTCAAAAAAATAAAAAGCACGAACTAATCAAAAATGAACAGGCTGAAACTCAAACTCAATCAAATTTAGATCATACTCAAACTTTTAGAGAAGTTAAGTTTGATAGAACTATAATGGGAACGGTGTCTTATGAAGGCCCCCCCCCCCACTATAGTAGACTGAGGCTTCCAAGAGCATGTGCAAAACAACATAGTGGTGATGTCACTCTAGACAATGTTCTTATCAATAATGGAAAATTAAAGAATGTCATGATTAAAGTTAAGTCAGGATTAACTGGAATAAAACTTCCTTTGGGAAATATCAAATCAGAATTAGTCTTTGACCAGATTGGATGTATTTATTCTCCTAGAGTGGGTATCGCTCAAGTAGGCCAAGTTGTAAGATTCAAAAATTCTGATCCTGTCTTTCACAATGTCAAAGCTGTTACTAAAAAAAATAAGGCGTTTAATAAGGCCATGCCCACAAAGAACTCTAGTTTTACAAAGATTTTTACTCAAGCAGAAGATCATATTCAAGCAAAATGTTCACTACATCCTTGGATGGGTGCACAGCTAGCAATTCTTGATCACCCTTATTTTGACGTAACCAATAGTATGGGACAATTTAAAATTAAAAATGTTCCCTCTGGTAAGTTTATCATCGAGGCATGGCATGAAGTATTCGGATCAGTCACAGCAGAGATTGATTTAACCTCTGAGCGGCAACATGATTTACAGATAATTTTTAAATAGATGATAACTGAATTTTTTATTATATTAACATTCATAACTATTGGGATGTTACTCAAAAGAGTAAAAGCATTTCCAGATAATACTTCATATCTTCTCAATCAAATGGTTATTTGGGTTGCTCTTCCTGCAGTTATTCTTTTGCAAATTCCTAAGATACAATTTACAACAGATACTTTAATATCCGCCCTTGCCCCTTGGCTTATAATTTTTGTATTTGCTTTATTGACTCTTATCTTCGGAAAATTTGTAAAACTGGATACTAAGACTCTTGGAGCTTTATTGCTACTTGTTCCTCTAGGAAACACCTCTTTTATAGGTATACCTATGGTAAGTACTTTCTTTGGAGAAAATCAAATTCCGTATGCTATTGTCTATGATCAGTTTGGATCATTCGTAGGATTAGCGACCTATGGAGTTCTTATCGTTTCAATTTATGCCTCTGGCGAAAAGCTAAAAATAAAAAATGCCATTCACAAAATGATTACTTTTCCACCGTTCATATCTTTAATTTTAGCATTTATTATAAGTTATTATTTAAAGGCAATAGCAAGCTCCTATCCTTCTTTTGTACAGAAAACATTAACCACAACTGCGACAACCCTTATTCCAATGGCAATGATAGCTGTTGGATTCCAATTCAAATTAAAGCTGAATAACAAAGGATATATAGCATTAAGCTTTGGACTTTTTTCCAAACTAATTTTGGCCCCATTATTATTATTTTTACTATTTAAGGCAACAGACGTCTCTCATCAGGCAGCTAAGATTTCTATTTTTGAATCTGCGATGCCTCAAATGATAACCGCCGGTGCGATCTCAATTAGTTCTGGCCTCGATGAAGATTTAACTGCTTCACTAGTAGGAGGGGGATTACTAGTATCATTTATAACGCTACCATTAGTTCACTTCGCTATAATTAACTGGTTATGATCTTTCTGCTCTCATTTTAAGAATTTTTGCAAAAGATCTTGTTTGAATTTCTTCTAGAGTTAATCCGGTAGCTTCAACTTCTTTCATTGTAATAGCTCCGCAGTTTAATGCTCTTAAAAAATAATTTAAAAGGCCTTGCCCCGTAGCAGCATCATCAAACACGTCCCCAGTTAGAGTTGCTTTGGCCGCAGTTTCAATAAATGCTTTTAGTCTTGTTGATGCTGACTCTAGGCCTTCTAAAAAGAATGAATAGAGAGCTGCATACCTTACTGGTAACTGAGCGGGGTGAAGGTCCCAACCTTGGTAATAAGCATTGTAAAGAGAATGCCTCACATGATCAAAACTAAGGGCCCACGCTTGGTGAACTATAGAATGGTTTTCTTTTACTTGCTGATCAGTCATTTCACCTCGATGAGGACCTACAGGCATAACATTTGTAGCTCCATCAGAAATCCAAATTCCGGTTCCTGCTAATGCCACTTTCATTATATTTCGAGCATAATCACAAGCGGGATGGTCCATAGATTGGTATTCAGCTGTAATATTGACAGAGGCCGTGAAGTCATAGGTTCCATAATGAGCTGCAACACATCTGTTTCTTGCTGCCTCTACAAATGCTGGTATGACACATTCTCCAGAAGCTGCCATTAGAGATTCAGGAAGTTCAACCATAAATTCCATTTTTAATGAACCCTTAGGTAGCAAAGTTTTATCTTCAAGTATTTCAAATAAGTCTATCAAGGCAGAGACTTGTTCTTTAGACGTCACTTTAGGTAATGTTACTACAAAATTATCGGGTAGTTTTCCGCCAGATAGTTCAGACAAGGTTGTTAAAAAGATATCCAACGTTCTGATACCTCTATTTTTCATTTCTTCAGAAAAAGTTTTTATCCTAATTCCTATGAAAGGACATAATGTCTTCTCTTGCATACCTTTGAAAACTTCATTCGCCGCTTGAACAGCAGTTTCATCTTCTTCTGTATCAGATCTTGAACCAAAACCATCTTCAAAATCTATTCTAAAATCCTCTAATGCTTCCTTATCGAGTTTTTCAGAAACTCGTGTGAAAACAATTTCTGAGATTTCATCTGAGCAAGTCATTCCTAAGGAATTTTTAAATATTTTTGCATCAGGTGCATATTCTTTAAAATTTTTTCGTGCAAGTTCACCAATTCTAACAGCTGTACTCGATTTAAAAAGGTGTGCCCCACCGTAAACAGTGTGAACAGGTTGTCGATTTTCACTTTCACCTGGTCTTAAGGCCATACTTAATGAATTAGCTGTGGTTAGGTTCTTTAATATATCATTTATATTTTTATTAAAACTTGTTTTCATTTTTTCTCCTAACTTCCTCTATAAGTTGAATAACCAAAACCACTAATTAATAATGGTACATGGTAATGCTGACTGGGGTCCTCTATTTCAAAAACGATACTTGCTTCAGGATAAAAGCTTTTGGTCCCCTTCTTTTTAAAATATTCAGCTGTTTGAAATGTTAAACGAAAAACACCCGTCGTAAGAGGAGAGGGTAATAACTCATCAACACGTCCATCTGAGTTTGTTACAACTTTGTTTAATTCCGTGTATTGAGATCCATCTTTTTTTTCTAAAACAATGCTTACACCTTCTGCAGGACCTCCAACAGAAGTATCTAAGACATGCGTAGTAATTGTACTCATATTAATTTCTCCATTCTTAATAATGTAATTTCTAATTGCTCCATCGAAGCGATATAGATCTCTTCCTCTAAGCTATTTTCTATTCTTTGCCTTAATACTTTCAACATATCAGCTGCAGACTTTCCAGTTGCACACACAATAAAAATATGGCCAAACTTATTTAGGTATTTTTCATTATAAAGTGCAAGATCACTTAGAATAACATCTGAAGCGGTGTCTACACCTGATTGTTCAGAAGCTGCTGTCATTTTAGTATTTTGAAATTTTTCTTTTAATGAATTAACGTCTCCAATTTTTGGATGTCCTTCAAAAGATTCTAACCAATGATCTTTGCTTAACCCTTCAAATATAGCTCTTGTTTTTTTTAATAACTCTGCCTTATCAGTAAATGGGATTTGCTCTACCATCTGTCTTGAGAACTCTTTACAAGCACAAGTCTTAAAAAATTCGTTATAAGCATCCTTAGAATTTAAATCATTAATTTTCAAATTTTCGTTTGTTTTAGTCACAGATATTACCCCAAACCCTAAATCGACTAATTCCTCCGTCAGGATACATATTTAGCCTAATGTGAGTATAAGGTCCGTTAGATAATAACTCTTCAAAGAAATGTATATGATCAGATGAAAGCTTCTCTTTATTAAGAACGGGTTTCCATTCATTTTCTTTAGACTCAAAATCAGAATTAGAAGTAGAGCATAAAAGTCCTTCGACAGAACAGGAATCAGGAAAATTACCTTTGAAATGGGCAGTGTCTACTTCTAACTTATTAAGAATTCCTTTTTTCCCAAGACTGAGAATAAGCCAATCGTGACCAGGACCTCTTCTTCTTTTAGTTTCCCAGCCGTCACCCATATTTCTTCCTCTTCCAGGTGCATTTATATTATCTTTATGAGAGAAGTACATATCTGAACAAATTAAAGCTTTACCCTCATTTTCAACCGCTGCGAGATCAATTTCGTGACCTTTTTTAATTGTTAACCAATCTTTTTTAACTTCACCAAAGACACGAAGTCGTGCTACTCCTCCATCGGGATAAATATTAAGTTTTAAGTGAGTCCAAACTTCCTGATTTGAAATTTCAACTAAATGTTGAGAACCAGGATTCATTTTAGTATCGGGAAGAATTTGAATCCATTCAGTATCGGAGCTTACTTTCTCTGTTTTACAAGCTTCAACTGAGACAGAGTTAGGATGATTTCCTGTGAAAAAGTTTGTATCAACATCAAACCCTTTTATCACTCCAGGCAAACCAAGCTTTAAAACACAATAATCATGTCCCTCTGTTCTTTTTCTACGAGATTCCCAACCATCCATCCATTTTCCATTTTTGGTATATTTATTTTCTATAAAGATACCCCTTCCTGGTTTAATTAAATTCCCTACCTCTGCGAAGAAATCGTCAGTTACATACAAAATTTCTGTTCCAAGTCTTTCTTCTGCAAGATTGATCCATTTATCTGAAAATGATGAATCATAACTATCGGGTCGAATTATAGTTTCCATTAGTTTTCCTTAAAAAGAGGTCTTCCGTTAGGAGGTCCAATTAACTCTCCTCCTTTGAAAATGATCTTTCCTGCTAATATGGTTTGTTTAACTTTTCCAAAAACTTTTCTTCCCTCATAAGGTGTTTCCTTATGTTTATGAAGAATATCATTTTTAGAAATTATATATTCTTCATTAGGATCAAAAACTACAAAGTCAGCTCTATAACCAGCTTTAATTGATCCGTGAGAATGATTTAACCCTATAAATTGAGATGTTTTTTCTGACATGAAATAAAACAAGTCTGAAATACTCATTCCTCTCGCTTTCATTTCCGTCCAGATAAGTGAAATGCCAAATTGTAGAGATGAAATTCCCCCCCAAGCCTTACCAAGATCACCTTCACTCATGCATTTAAGTTGGGGTGTACATGGTGAATGATCTGATACTATGAAATCAATCACACCTTCTTTTAATCCCTCCCAAAGTTTTTCTTTATTTTCTTTTTCTCTTATAGGTGGACAACATTTAAAGAGTGTATTTCCGTCTGGAATTTTTTCTGACTCCAATAATAGATAATGGGGACAGGTCTCAACCGATATATATGAATTTTCTTTTTTAGCTTTTTTAAGCGCAGGCAATGCATCTGAAGAGGATAAATGAACAATATGAACTCTACACTCATTTTTGATAGAGAGATTTATCATCAACTCTATAGCATTATTTTCAAAACTTCGAGGTCTAGAATCTAAAAATGTTTGGTACACATTAGTAATATTTTTACCATCCACATTTGCATCATCTATTTCAGCATGGATTAAATAGGGGCAATCGTGTACAGCAATAATAGGCATGGCATTGTTAAGGTCTTCTTCTTTCATCTCAGGAAATTCTTTAATACCAGAATCAATTAAGAAAGATTTAACTCCAAATACTCCTGCTTTCAGTAATTCATCGAGACAAGAAATTGTTGTAGGAATAACTCCTCCCCAAAACCCTACATTTACAAAAAGTTTACCTGTAACTTCTTTTACTTTAATTTCTAGAGCTTCTTTAGTAGTTGTAACAGGTAAACAATTGAGAGGCATATCCATAACTGTTGTTATGCCTCCAGCTGCTGCGGCGCTAGTCGCCGTTAGAAATCCTTCCCATTCAGTTCTTCCTGGTTCATTTATATGGACATGGGTGTCTACAATTCCAGGTGCTAAAACATGTTTACCAAGATCATAAACGACTCCATCAAAACCTGTTGGTAATTTTTTGACGACATCTACAATCAGCTCGTCCTTTACTATGACCACACCGTCAAATAGCTCTGGACCAAGAATAATATTTCTAGAAATAAATGCTTTCAATTCTGCCTCAGTTACAATATTTGAATGGATTATATTAAATTTAGTAGGGCCAGATGGAAAGGATTTATGCGGTAAGAATACTTAAATTATGGCCGAGAATTCATGTTCAAAGCTAAAATTGGCAAATCCACCACCAGTATGGATAAAAAGAATCCTATCTCCGAAATTTTGTGGGTTTTTCTCTAATTCGGCAATCATTCCAAAAAAGGCCTTTCCTGTATAAACAGGATCCAAAAGTATTCCTGACTCCCTGCAGTAATTATGTATTTTTTTTAGCCCCTCTAACGTATTTTCAGCGTACCCAGGACCTACGTAACCATCATGAATAATAGCTTTATTGACCCGGCAGTTTTTCAATTGATAGTGTTGAATAAAGTCTTCAACAATAGAATTGATTCTTTTTTGAAAATGGGCCTCATCATCACAGATATTGATTGTATGAATTTTAGTATGGTCGTTTTTGGATATCAATTCTTCACCAAGAAGCAAGCCTGCAGTGGTTCCTCCCGAGCCTGTAGCACTGAAAATATCAGATATAATGCCACTGGTCTGCTCTATTATTTCTTTAAAACATTGAACATAACCAAGGGCACCGACATGATTAGAGCCCCCTTCTGGAATAATATATGGCCTTAATCCCCGCTCTTTAAACTCTAAAGAAATCTCTTCCATTCGAGAATAATTATTTGCCCAATCTTCATGGGTTATATATTTAATATCGGCACCCACTAATTTATTTAGAAGGAAGTTTCCTTTATAAAGTTCAAGTTCCGTTCCTCTTAAGAGAAGACATGAATCAAGACCTAATTCTCTTGCTGCATACGCAGTAGCTCGAGCATGATTTGATTGGATTCCACCACAAGTAATAATTATATTACAGTTTTTATTAAGAGCATCTTTTAAGAGATATGATAATTTGCGGATTTTGTTTCCAGAGAATACAAATCCTGTTCTATCATCACGTTTGACAAAAATTTCTTTATTGAACTGTTTACTTAGCGCCCCTAACTTTTGAATTGGAGTGGGTCCCATAAAAAGATCAAGGGGTTTCTCGTCTGCGAGATCGAAGGTCATATCATTCTCTAGCAAGTTGCGACTTCAGCAAGTAAAGTTCTTTCTCTACATATTTTATTCTATTGTCTGTTTTCTTTAAGTCCATTCCTGTTGTGGTCTTATTAAAAGAGTAGGTATCTCTGCCTGTAGAACCTGCCATAACTTCATGGTGATCCATCATCTTATTACTTTTATCCTGTTG
This sequence comes from Bacteriovoracaceae bacterium, assembly GCA_018675575.1. GTDB lineage: Bacteria > Bdellovibrionota > Bacteriovoracia > Bacteriovoracales > Bacteriovoracaceae > M0603. The sequence continues at coordinate 44,863 of JABGXW010000161.1, forward strand.
CTGATTTAATGCTTGTAACTCACCTTCTTTCACATCAATCATCTTCTTTATATATTGCTTATATTCAAGAGCTGTAAGGCCCTCTCTTTTGCTTTGAACTTGCTTTAAAAATAACTGATGCCTTTTTCTCTCTACATTAGTTGAGCAGCCAATTATTAAAGTTAACGTCACTATAAATAATAAATTAATAATCTTCATGTTTATCCTTGCTTAAGCTTATAGGGGTCTTTCTTTTTTTTATTTAACCAGCCAAGATAAAAAATCAATGAGACATGATCAAGAAATTTATATTCTTTATATTTTGGCGAGTATCCTTTCTTTTTTAGCTGTGAAACGACTTCTCTTGTCATTTTAGCAGGAGTTATAAAATCTTTTCCTGATGCAAAGATTTGAATATCATTTGGGAGGTTTTTCATATTGCCTTCCTGATGGAAGTCTTCTACCAATTTATTATACGTTTTTGGTCCAATCCGGTCTTCTCTTAACAGTTTCGAAATAAAATGAGTGACTGGAGACATATAAATTCCATCACCAAGCCTGGGAGCTGGAGAAACAGCAATTAGCTTTTTACAATTTAGGTTATTGGCAAAATAAAAGGCCGGCAATGTACCGGCAGAAAAACCGTAAAATTTTAATTCTCTATCTCGATCCCAAGATATGATCTTATTAATGACCCTTTTTAGCTCAATCAATGCTTGTTTTGTTTCTTCTGGAGTTTTTCCTATGAGACTTAATGGACCGGAGAAACTGACTACTTTTCCTTCTTGTGGAAGGAATGAAAGGTTTTTAACTTTTTCTTGAGTCATTGACCAACCCGAGAAGCAGATCCAAAGAGAGTTTCCGGGATAAGTAGTGGTGTCGAATGTATATTTCTTACTTTCCTCAGCATATTGAACTTCTTCTTCTAAGTTGTTAAAGATGCTAAATACAAAAAGTCTATCGAGAATTCCTAACATGCAAATAGTTTACTCTAATATTCATGAAAACCCTATCCTAGCTGCGTTTAGGAAATTTTATCATTAGTTTGTCATTAAGAACTTCAAATGTTGCGAGATCTGCGTTAACACCATATGGAATATTAAAACTTTGGTTAAATTTTGAAATAGATCTCATTGAGGATCCCTGACTCTTTTCCTCTTTCATTGTTTCGCCAGATAGCGTCACCATCCCATCGCCAATTTTAATATTGATACTTTCCTTATTATAACCCTTGCCAGCAATAAGAAAATATTTGTAGTTCGAGTCTTCACTTTCAGTAATCTCAATATTCTCATTAGCGGGTCTATCAAAGCTTGGAAAGTTTTTGTGGAACATCATATCCATTTTATTTGCTAATGTTTTCATCTTTGCTTGAGGATTTACTGCTATTTTATTTCGTAGTCTATCTATGGCCTGTACAGCTCTTCTTTTTTTACGCTGAAATATTTTATCTGCAGCACTCGCTGAGATATGAACACGATCAGTAAAGTCTTGTGCCTCTTTTTTAAAATAATTTTGAGAAAAAAGAGTTACAGCTGACCCTATTAAGAATGCGCCAAGAACTAAAATTGGTTTTGAAGAAAAAAACTTATTCATGAGACCTCCATCACATTTGAATTAGTTATATCCCTATTAGAAACAAAAATCATGGATTTAATGTCATTTCTTTGTCAATCTTTGAGTCAGAGATAAATGGAATTAACAACATCCACTGTAATTTTAGATATTTTGATGCCCTAAACACAGGAAGTCCTATGATGATTTGATCAGATTTTTTCTTTGAATCTGCTCTGTAAGTTTTACAAATTCGGTCCCATAAAGAGATATTAAAGCCAAAATTACTATTAGTTTCAGTAACTAGGACTGAATGATGAATTCTATGCATGGCAGGTGTCACCAAGATAAAACGTAGAAAAGGATCTAACTTTTTAGGCAATTTTACATTTCCATGATTGAACATGGCCATGCCATTTAAGATCATTTCAAATAAAATCACTGATAAAGGGTCTGCGCCAATGATTAAAATAATTACAATTTTATACATCATTGAACAGATTATTTCGATTGGATGGAATCTAAGTGCAGTGGTTACATCGAATACAATGTCAGCATGATGCATTCTATGAAATCGCCAAAAGAGAGGAACTTTATGTAATATGAGATGCTGGAGATATATGGCGAAATCTAAAAGAATGATACTTAACAGAATCATTAACCAGTTAGGTAATGAAAATAAGTTTAATAATCCATAGCCATTCTCATTTGCCATTTGAGCAATTCCAGAAGCAGAAGAGAGAAAAAAGATATTCATGAGAAGTGTATTAATTATTGTAATTAAAAAGTTATTTGTCCATCTAATAGACTTTTTTTGATCTGCTTTATAATATGGAATTATTAATTCCCATATAATCATAATAAATAGGATTGAACAAAATACTAATAATCTATTATATTGTTCCAAAAAAAAGACCCTTCATATATACTGTAATCACTAATATTTTTATCTTATCATGGTGTGTTCATGCTAGACAGTATTATTACATTACTCTATCTCATTGTTATTTTTATATTGGCCATATTTTCAAAAAGATCAAAAGTAAATTTTAATAAATCAAATAAAGAGATCGTTACTGATCAGTATTTAGCTAGCAAAAACCTGACTTTAATTGAATCAATGGGTTCTCTCATTGCAACAGAAGTTTCAGCGCTCACATTTTTAGGAATTCCTGCTTTTGCTTTCAGTAAGGATTTCAGTTTCGTGCATATTTATTTCGGAGCAATCATTGGCCGATTGATTATTGCGAGAATAATTGTCCCTAAAATTTATGATAAAGGAATTACTCTTTATCAAATCATGGCGAAAGAAAACTCAACCCAAAAAGGTGAAATGCTAACAGCATTAATCTATTCAATAAGTAAATTATTGGCAGTCGGAGTAAGGCTTTATGCAGGATCTATACTAGTCGCTGAATTCTTTCATCTTAACATTATTGTCGCATTAGTTATTATTACAACAATTACTTTTTTCTATACTTTAATAGGTGGCTTGAAGGCCGTTGTTAGAACAGACCTATTACAAACTTGTCTGTTCATCTCAGGGGGTATTGCTGCTCATTTTGTTATTCCCGAAATTTCAGAACAATCATGGGAAAGTATGATAGGCCTTGCTCATGAGAATGGTAAAACGGCAATCTTTGTACTCGACAGATGGCAAGAGTTTTTTATAGGTGTCTTTGGCGGGATATTGTTTGATATGTGTACTCATGGAGTTGATCAAGACTTTACCCAAAGGCTAATGGGCGCTAAAACGGAAAAAATAGCCCAACAATCTATTTTCTTTTCATCTTTTTTCTCCATTATTGTCGGTCTACTCTTTCTCTCTGTTGGAGCATTACTATGGAGCCATTTTCAGTTTTTTAATCTGCCAGAAGGTGTTAAAGCAGATAGGCTATTTGCTTGGTTTATTACAGAACATTTTCCAACTCCGGTAAAAGGACTCATGTTAGCAGGAGTTCTCGCTGCTACAATGTCCACATTAGATTCAACAATCAATGCTCTCTCCTCAGTTCTTTGGAGTGATCTATGGCCAAATCGCGATATTACTAAGATTAGATCTTATTTACGAACCGATACATTAATCATTTCAATTCTTTTATTAATTGTCGCCATTATTTCGAGTCAATCAGAGGGTATCTTAATCCTAGGATTAAAAATCGCTTCTTGGACAGGCGGAGCCTTGGCTGCACTATTTTTCAGTCAATTAGTTTGGCCCAATTTCTTAAGGACTGAAATGAACAGCGTTAATGTATTATTAACCTGGGTATTTAATTTATCAGGCGTTGCTCTCAATACATTTCTTGTTAATGGTCCTTGGCAATGGAATGTTTACTACGGAATGATATTCGGAACTTCTTATCTTTTTTTAAGGGGTAGAATATTCAATAAATTGTTAAGTTAAAATTTGACCGAGCTTAGATTCGACGTGACATTCGCGCCTAAGCACCTAAAGTTACTAACGAACCTATCCCCCCAGATATTTTTTGAAAAGATCTTTGTGATGAGAATGAAACTTTTTTCCTTTTTACTCGTAGAGATAATACAAACATATCGTTTGTTTTAGAAAACATCTCAACGGGAGAAATAAATGAGATCTTTAATCATTGCAGTATCACTTATGTTTAGCTTTGCAGTTTCACAAAGTTATGCTGCTTCTTCGGTAGACCTAAGTTGCGTTAGAGCAAATATGGGGAGATGTCTTCTTAATTTTACACGTCCACAGTGTAAAAGACTGCTTGCAAATGCCTGCATCCAAAAGCCAAACTGGAGCAGAAAATGCGTTAAGCAAAATGCGAAGCGATGTTGGTATAGTATGCTAACTCGCAGGGAATGTGTAAGACTTCTTAGACCAGTATGTAAGAAGTAGACAAGAGGAGGGTATCGATCAGATCGGTACCCTTTTATTCATGAGAAATATTTTCTAAAAACTTTCAAATTTTTATATTTAATTTAGTATTTTTTGAAATGTAATGGCCTTAACGGGGCAAATATCAATACAACCACCACAACCAATGCAAGGAGTTTCCATAAGTCCAAAACTTCCCTCGAGAGGTTTTTTGTCCTTATGAGCATAGCTTCCAACATCAATTCCCATTGGGCATACAGTTGTACAAAGATCTAGCCCCCTACATTTATCATTGGCGACTACTTTAAACTTAGATTTAAAGTATTTACCAAATAATCTCATTCCGCCAGCAAGAGGACAGCCATAACGACACCAAATTCTCGTGCCTAAAAAAGGATAAGCTCCAATACCAATCAATGCTCCAAAAAGTAAATCGACTACGAGATCCTGTACAGCTCGCATTGAATTTATTAATGTTCCAGCTGAAAGAATTTTCCATGCATCAAAAAAGAGTAAAAATCCGAAAATGATGGCAAAGGCAACAAAGAGATATTGAATACCTTCAAGCTTTTCAGATAACTTCCCCCTTGGAGTAAGCTTGGTTACCCATGCATTTCCCCATTTTGTAATCCCAATTGTTTCTGAAAGATTTCCACATGCACAGAACCAAGAACAGTACCTTTTTCCAAAAAACCACACAGACAATGGAACAATGATAAAGATATAAATAAACCCGCCTGTAGATGTAAACCCATTATAGAGATAGACATAAGCATTCTTATTTATAGGATAATAAGTATCAGAGAAAAATTCTCCACCATTTTTAAAAAATGGTACAAAGTAGGGAATGATATAAAAAAGAATAGACTGACTTAAGAAAATACTGATGAATTTTTTTCTTTGATACGAGCTAATTTCTTTTGTTTTATTCTTGCCATAGGGAGTTTTCCCCGAAATAAAAACTTTAAAGGCAATAAAGCATACTAGTCCGGTATAAACAGTCGAATACCAAAAACCTGTTGATTTTCCAAACCAATAAAAGGTGTTTGCAACTTGATCTGCCTCGACAAACCATAATGGATATTTATATATTAAATAAAATCCAATTATAATGGGCAAGAATAGCAATAGAAATAATTTTTCAGCAATAGATCTTTTCATAATAGTAAGTGTCTCAAATTATCAAAATTTTGGCCAGATGAGCAATTATTTTATTTTCAGTTAAATATTACCTTAGTTCAAATAACATTGATTAGATAATCATAATATAAACTTATTTTAAAATAGTACTTAGTTTTTAAGGTGTTTGATTATTAGTTGTAAAGACTAGAAAAGGCAGCACTAAGTGAATTTAATAGCTTTTTGTTTTCATACAGCAATACTTACATTATCATTAACTAATGAGAATTTTTTCTTCAATTAATTTGCTATGGTTAATTTCGGCCATAACATTGACTACAATATCTCATTTAGTTTTTAAAGGTATTCCAAAGTTAGAAGATGGACTTCCATACATCTTATTTCATATAATTTACCTTTTTCTTATTTTAATATTAAAAACTTGTTTCAAGTTTAGAAACTCCCCTTTAAATATTTGGGTATATATATTTGGTGTTTTAGCGATAATGACATCAAAGCCCATATATGAAAATGATCATTATCGTTATTTATGGGAAGGTAGAATACTTTTACATGGAAAAAACCCTTATGTTCTGCCCCCTAACTCTGAAAAACTTAAAGACATAAAGTTTGATACTAGAGAAAAAATTGGTTTTTCTCATCTTACAACGATATATCCACCTATCGCATTATTATGGTTTGCTAGTGGAGGAGTTTTATCATCAAGCCACCACGTTGGTGTTCTTTTTTTGATGTTTCTAAACGCCCTACTGGTCTATTATCTATTTCGCTATTTAGAAGATATTCTTAAATCGAAATGGTTACTTATTTTAATGTTTCCATATTTCCAAAAAGAATTTATTCAGTCTGTACATATTGATTTATTAGCATTCATATTTGTTTTTATCTTTTTGATAAACAAATATTCTGAGTTCAATAAAAATGCATTTTTTATTTTAAGTAGTATTTTTACAAAAATTATCGGCGTATTTTTTGTATGGCCCCTATTTTTGATGTATTTTTCAAAATATAAAAGGAATTGGTCATTTTGGATCATAATAATTGGACTTCTTGGGAGTTTTCCAGGGTTTTATTTATATTTAAAAAGTATAGGTGGCATTTCAGGATACACTGCATTTTCAGGAAATTGGGTTTGGAATCCAGGATTTTATAGTATACTCTGGCGCGGATTAGATTTATCTGAAGAACTTGCTAGAAAGGTTAGCTTGATTACACTTTTATTTTATATTGGCATTATAGGTTTTATTTCTCTTTATCAATTCAAAAAAGAGAAATTCAACTTGTCCAAAAAATCATTTTATTTAATTACATATCTTTTTTTTTCAGGGCTTGTTTTCTTCTCACCTGTTTATAATTCGTGGTATGCTATATGGTTTTTAATCCCTGCATTATTGCTAGATTTAAAGTCCGGTGTTCTTTATGCTTTCTTTTCCATTACATGTTATGTTTCTTTTTGGAATAAAGATGCCCTCCCATTTGCCGAGTTAATAGGACATTTCTTTTTTATCCCTTCGCTTATTGAAATTTATTTTATAAATAAAAGAAGCAATGTTATAAAATAAAGTAAGCGCAGGATATTTATTTCCTATGTTCGGTACCTCAGTAAAAGGAGTTTTAAAATTAAAAGTGAACTTGTTAATCTCATTGTTATATTTATACCACTTTTTAGTTTATTTGGCTTTCTTCTAAGTCGTATTATTAAGCGAAATGATATCGCGGATGTGCTTTGGGGCTTAGGATTTCTCATTTTCTCGCTATCACCTCTGCTTGGTGGTCATGAGTTGAGCTTTAAATCTAAAATGATACTTACATTAGTTTGTATTTGGTCACTACGATTATCACTGTATATGCTCATTCGCATGACAAAAAATCCTGAAGATGTTCGATACGCTAATTGGCGAAAACAGTGGGGAAAGAAAGAACCTCTCTACGCATTTTTAAAAGTTTATTTACTTCAATCCGCTATTCTAGTTACAATTGCCTACCCATTAGTATGGCTAACCATGGATACATCCTCCCTAATTGGTTCATTTGATTTTGTGGCCCTCATTTTATTTATTATCGGTTTTTCTTTCGAATCAATTGCTGATTATCAAATGTTTCAATTTAAAAATAAACTCTCTAAAACAAAAATAATAATGAGAAAAGGTCTTTGGTCATATTGTCGACATCCAAATTACTTTGGAGAAATACTTATTTGGTGGGGATTTTTTTGTTTCACCATTAACACAGGATTTGGATTTTTTTCTCTTCTCTCTCCTATGATTATTACACTCTTGCTACTCAAAGTTTCAGGCGTGACCATATTGGAAGAAGAACTTAAAAATAGAGGCCCAGAATTTCAGACTTATTTCAATGAAGTTTCATGTATCTTACCTTTTCAGAAAAAACATTTCGTCGTATTCTTAAAAGTTACTGGTGTCACTCTTTTTTTAGATTTTATATGGTTAGGGAATTTATTTAATGATTTTTATGTGGAACAGAGTAAGCATATTGCTAGAATTAATAATGGTCATTTTGATGCACTTCCTTGGGCGACCTTCCTCGTTTATATCATCATCCCGTTAGGAGTCTCTTGTTTTGCAATCTTTTGCTCAAACTCAAGGTCCATGGCACTTTTCAAAGGAATCTTCTATGGCCTTATACTCTATTGTACTTATGAATTTACTAACTTAGCTTTAATAAAAGACTGGCCTATAGAAATGGCCTTACTCGATATAGCATGGGGCCCTATTCTCTGTGGTGCTGGTGCATTTTTGTCGTATTCTAATAACTTGCATAGTTGTTAGTTTTGTTTGATGATATAAATGTCATAAAGCAACACTTCTCACAGACTTAGAAGGGATGGCAGGAGTCACTTCGGAAGAGATCATCGAAGCTTCCTTAAATACAGAAAAGAAAAGTAGGCTCGGTGCCGAACATAGGACATTAGCAATAAACAATTTAACCAAGAGACTCTGTCAAAGGTGATGTCGCCAGAACTTACCGATATATGCAAGTAAAATACAATGTATTATTAAAAGGTACTAGCTACTTGTACCACTTTATGTGATTTTGATGAGTTATAAATATATTACAAGTTTCAACTTTGTATCTCAATTTTCTAAACTCTGATATATTTAATTTGTGGACCGTGA